>JAIERK010000019.1 GCA_019746975.1 Candidatus Obscuribacterales bacterium | reverse complement strand
AGGATTGAGCGGACCAGCGAGCTTGCAGGCATCGCTCTACTGGAAGCAGGGACGGGAGATCGAAATCGATTTTTGTCCTGATATCGATATTGGTGGCAAATTGATCGGCGAGCGCCAGGATGGCTCACGCAAAAACATCAGAAATGTATTGATTGAGTATCTGCCCATTCGGCTTGCTCACAGGATTTGCGATGATCAACGAGTGGACGATTCCATGCAACACATCTCGGATAAAACCATAAAGCAACTTACCGACGGCATCAAAAGCTTCCGATTCAAACCATCGAGCACGGTTGGCTACATCAAGGCAGAGGTGACAAGAGGTGGCGTCGATACCAACCATCTATCATCATCGACAATGGAATGCAAAAAATTTCCCGGACTCTTTTTCATTGGCGAAGTAGTCGACGTCACAGGTCAACTCGGCGGATATAACTTTCAGTGGGCTTGGGCATCAGGATTCGCTGCCGGTCAGAAAATCGGAAAACACTGATGTGTTTCTGACAACGATAAAGTCGAAACAAAATCGTTAACGTCCAACCGTTAAGAAAATGCGATGATCTGCATCCCGGCTCGGAGGTATTACGTGATGCGCGCTGTGATGACCAAAGGTAAGGACACCCCTTGGGAAGTTCAGGAGATTGAAAAGCCTAAACCCAGAGAAAATCAGGTTTTACTCAAAGTACACGCGTCGGGGATCTGCTACACAGATGTGCATCAGACCAAAGGCGACCTTCCAGTCAACTATCCCTGCATCCTGGGACATGAGCCGGTAGGCGAAATAGTAGAGCTCGGACCGGGAGTGCGTTCTCGAAAGCTCGGTCAACGTGTCGGCGTTCCATGGGTACAAGCAGGATGCGGAAGTTGCGAGTGGTGCCTGCGCGGAAAGAATGCATTCTGTCAAAAGCACTTTGGTACAAGCGCTCAGATGCAGGGCGGACACGCAGAATACATGGTTGTCTGGGCTGACGGAACAATGCAGATTCCCGATACACTGACTTACGAAGAGGCTGCTCCCATATTTTGTGCCGGATACACTGTCTGGAGCGGGCTCAGAATTGCAAAGCCACAACCGGCAGAGAGGGTCGCCGTTATCGGCATCGGAGGGCTCGGACATCTAGCCCTGCAATACGCAGCAGCTTGCGGCTTTCACACGATCGCAGTCACACACTCCGATGACAAGAAAAAGCTTTCAAAAGAGCTTGGTGCCAATCAAGTTGTTGCCGACGGCAGAGAGCTCATGGAATCAGGCGGGGCCGATGTCATCCTGGCTACAAGCAATTCGGCGAAACAGACTCTAGAATGCATTAAGGGTCTGCGCCCGGATGGAAGATTCATTGTCATGGGCGTATACAACGAACCATTTCAGATCAATCTCATGGACCTACTTTTCAAGCGAGCCCGCATCATAGGCTCTATTCAAAATGGCGTGGAATACCTCTACGAAGCGCTTGATATTGCAGCGAAAGGCAAAATCAAGGTGATGACCGAGAGCTTTGCCCTCGATGACGCTCACTCAGCCTATGAAAAGGTAGAGAAAGGTGATGTCAGGTTCAGAGCGGTTCTTACCCCATAGTAAAGAAGTTAAGTAAATGATCGAGTTGCCGCGACTCAAGGCTCATTATGGCTTTGAGTATGATACGCTGAGACTTTGTTTTGCATCATATCTGTATTGTGGAGTGCGCATCATGGAAGTAGCCGACCGCCTCAAGTCGATTCCGCCTTATGTATTCGCTGAAATAGGCAAAAAAGCGCGTGCTATCGCGCAGACGGGAGTGGATGTCATCAATTTGGGCATAGGAGCGCCGGACCAACCGACGCCTCGGCACGTAGTCGACGCGATGCACGAAGCGATTGAAAAGCCGGCTAACCATCAATACCCTCCATTCGGCGGCACGCCTCAATACAGAGAAGCCGTCGCGCAATGGTCCAACAAGAGATTCAATCTCTCGATCGATCCGGAGAAAGAAGTTACGTCTTTGATCGGTGCCAAAGAAGGTCTTCACCACCTGCTCTTCGCCTACGTCGGACCTGGTGATATCGCCTTGATTCCAGATCCGGCATATCCCGTCTACAAGACTTCAACCGAGCTCTCCGGCGGAACTCCTTATTTCATGCCGCTGCTGCCCGAAAAAAATTACCTGCCTGACTTGGATGCGATACCGGATTCGGTGGCAAGCAAAGCCAAGATCATGCTGCTCAACTACCCCAACAATCCGACCGCCGGAATCGCGGATCTGGCATTCTTCGAGAAGGCTGTCGCGTACTGTAAGAAGCACGACATTCTCCTCTGTCACGACAATGCCTACTCAGAGATGACTTACGACGGGTTCAAGGCGCCATCCGTTCTCCAAGTTAAAGGAGCCAAAGACATCGCTCTAGAGCTCCACACCATGTCTAAAACATACAACATGGCAGGATGGAGATTAGGTTTTTCAATCGGCAACCAGGAAGCAATTGCCAATCTCGCAAAAATCAAGTCCAACGTCGACACCGATGCCTTTGCTGCCGTACAAGTAGCTGGTATTGCCGGTCTCAACGGACCTCGCGATCACATCGATCACTGCAACAAACTCTACGAAGAAAGACGCGACCTCGCAGTTCAACGTTTTACAGAACTGGGTTGGGACGTGAAGCCGGTTAAGGCCACCTTCTACATGTGGGTGCCTACGCCGAAAGGCATGAGCTCGCAAGAGTTCAGCAACCATATGCTCAACACCGCGGGTATCGTCGTGCCTCCAGGTGACGCATACGGACCGGGTGGCGAAGGATTCTTCAGAATCTCGCTTTGCGTCGACAAAGACCGCCTGAAAGAAGCATTCGATAGAATGGTCAAGCACTCGATCAATTTCGATATGGGCAAAGCCAAAGTTTAGGGCGCCTGTTCCGATTTCGGACCAGACTTCGCCCTTTTCCTTGACGAAATCAATTCTATTTTCAACAGCGTGTATTCCGACATCGGAAAACACCTCTTTCTCGACTTGACGATCACGCTCAGCTTTCGTACAGAGTGTATTTCGACATCGAAATACACTCTGCGTCAAAACGACCAACTGTCGGAGGTTTCTGCCTCTACACGATTTCAGTTTAGACTTCCCAGGAGCCTTGACGAACTCGCGTGGTTTTCCTACAGCGTTCGCTCCGTTATTCGCACAAAATATCGCCAAAAAGTACTCGCGAACCTCGAACAGAAAATGCGATTGATTTAAAACTTGGACAAAAAAAACGCAGCTTGAGCGCTATCTTGAATCGGCCCTGCGCGAATGAATTTAGCACTACCGTTATTGGCAAGGTCGCCTGCAAAATTGAGAGAACGGTTGTGAATCCAAACGTTTCCGGGCATAAAATGGCATACGGATAAGGATGCCCTCTTCAATGCTACAAAACCAGCACGGACAAGCACAGTCGACAGCCTTTTTGCCAGGCTGCCCATCCATTCAGATTGTGCACCACATGCTATCGGAGGCGCTCGACTACCAGGAGCGCAGTATTGAAGTTGCCTGGAAATCGGAAGATCAGCAGAATGTATTCACGCTCAGCATTAAAGCCGATCCCATCGGTCGCGATCCGACCTGGCAACTTTATCAGACATCAGGTGGTGTCTTGCAATGCCTCTGGCAGTACCCGAGTTGCGATACTCTCATTGTGCTCAATCGTGTGATGTCCTCGTGTGGACAGGCTATCTCCCCTGTACAACTTACCGCGGTGACGACGCCCGCCAATGAAACAACAACCTCAGGAGAGTTTTACTACACACCATCAAGCACTGCTGCTCAGCGAAAAACGGTGCCATTACCGGTTATCGGCGGCACGAAAACAGCGCTTTCAAAGCAAAATACAGCGCTGTCTGGAGAGCTCTCTTTTATCCAGATCTCGGCACTTTTGCAATCTATTTATTTAGCGAAGATGACAGGCAGACTGCAGCTAGACAGCAGCGAGGGCGCAGCGGAAATCTTCTTCGAAGATGGTCGGCCGATTCACGCGACCACACCAACGACAAAAGGCGAAGAGAGCCTGTTCGAGTTGATTGCCTGGCAGGATGGCAAATTCTGGTTCCAGCCTCAGGTAATAACGAAGAAGCGCACTATCACTGAGAATCTCGATAGCCTGATCATTCACGGCGTACAATTGCTGGACAAGCTCACCCTCTTACGCAATTCGGGTTTCAAACCAGACGGAATATTGAAGAAGGCCAACGAGACATTGTCGGAAGTTGACCTCACAACGATGCTTTCGCTTGGTGAACCGACCTACATCGACATCCAGCGCCAACTCTACCTCGCCATCGATAACAAGACGTCGTTCGACGAAATTCGCAAGTCATTGAACCTCGAACGAACACAATGGATCCCAGCGCTCAGTCACCTTTTCCGCTGCAAACTGGTCACCATAGGCGGCATCATTGATACACGCAAGCGATCGCTAGAACCAAAGACAGTGGACGGAGCAGCGGTGCAAGCAGTTATGATGACGCTGCGCCGCGCAGACACCGGCATGTTCAACTATCCGGCCTTTCTATACTTCCTGGAGCAGGAGTATTTTAGAGGACACCGTGCCGGCACGCCCGTCTCGGTCATCATATTCGAGATGAGGGTTAAGACAGGCATAAAGGAAGTAATTCGCGAACCGCTGCCCTCTAATGCACTTAACGAAGCTGTCTTGCGAATCATGCAAGAGAAGCGGCACAACGACATGCTGGCACATTACGAATCATTCGATTATGCCCTTTTGTGTCCTGACACCAAAGCAGAAGGTGCCATTATCTTCGCACAACGACTTGTGAAAGCGCTTACCAAAGACCCTTTGAGCGGCACGGTCAATGCCGGAAATCTGTCGCTAAGCTTTGGAATCGCCTGCGTCCCCGAAGACTTCCTGGAACTAGGGCTCATACTTTCCGCAGCCGAAACCGCACGGACTTACTCACTCGAGCATGACCAACCGGTCGTCAACTTCCGACACATTGAATAACTAGTTACAGTCATTTTGGAACAAGTTTCAAACGAAATTGCTCTCACTAGCGATTGATCGATGGCCCGTCAATTATGGTGCCAAAAGGCATTTGGAATACGTTCTCTCAACACGAGTTTACTCGACATCAGTCACGACCTACGCATCAATAAATTGGTCTAGTAAAAAGAAGGACGATCCGGCCCACGTGACCGTCCTTCTTCAACCGATTCGCGGGAATATCGGTTTCGAAGTTTCCTTCCAGCGTGTTTGTCTATTTGCGGCACTCTTTGTGTTAGCCGAAAGAATTGCTCCAGTGCACTTCTCAGCGTTCCATTACCAGATGCATATACACTCTGGTGGTTGTTTTTCGACAAACATTTCTGTATTTTCTTTCAAATAGATTGGAATGATTGTGGCAACCGACATAAAATCGAGGCTCAGAACCTGGAGATCATTTGTAAGTGATTTTCGAGCAGATTTTGACAGGCGCATTCAGCCCGCCGATGAATACGCATCACTATCGGTATTGGTGTTTGCACTGCAAGTTGCAGTCGCGACAGACACGCTCCGCTGTCTAGAACGCGAGTCAGATTTTCCACCGCGAGATCCGACAGAAGAGAAAATATCAAAGCTGAACGGAGACGAGAAGCTGGGGCAGATTGCGTCTCGACAAACGAACCTTGCCATGCCCGCATCTCTCGCATCAAAACTGCTATTCGACAACCTGCAATTCCAACTAGAAGCGCCGAGAATTCTCAATCGCATCCACAATCTGGATTTGCAGAACATTCCTTTGATATTCGGATATACCTATCAGTTCTGGCGACAAACAGATCGAAAAGCCGCGCAGAAAGGGATCCAAACGGCTGACAAAACGATAGATTGCGATAGTCTCATTGCCTTCACGCAAATCTACACTCCGGATTGGGTAGTTGAATTCATCCTCGCCAACACAGTGCTACCAATCCTTCCACAAGCCGTCAGTAATCAATCCACTTTATCGAAGTGGAGAACTCCCACTCGCGACACCACCAACGATACCACGCTTGTCGCGTTAGACGAGATTTCTGTTCTTGATCCATCCTGCGGCACCGGCAATTTTCTTATCCTGGCCTTCGATGCTCTACTAGAGCTCAAACTCAAAGCAGGGATGATGGTCCAAGAAAGCGTGGTCCAACTTTTCGAGAAGCAACTATTCGGCTGCGACATCGATGATGTCGCTCTCTGTGTCGCGGTGGCGGCGCTGGTGGCACGTAGCCTGAGCAACGGTGTCAGAGTGCATTGTAGACTGAATGGAATCGCGGCGGCAAATTCAACGAAGGAGCCGCTACTTGGTTCGCTCTCTAGTCAATTTCCAAAAACTCACCCGCTCGGACGTTATCATGATATTGTCGTCACTAACCCTCCATACATTGGCAGAAAGCTCATCAGTAGAGAGCTGAAGAATCTGCTAAAGAAAAATTTCAAACTGAGCCACTCAGATCTAAGCTCTGCCTTTCTCGAAAAAATGCTGTCGCTGTTAAAACCTGGTGGCAGAGCAGGACTTATTACCCAGGCATCGGTCATGTTCGTACCGAGTTTTGGCGACCTGAGAGAATACATCCTCGATCACCATCACCTGGTCGCCGCAGTGGATGCGGGTCCAGGCGTATTTCCATTTCAGGGCGGGGAGAAGGTAAACAGCGCCATTCTGGTAATTGAAAAACCGGATCCGAACTCAACCAAAGTACACTCAACCACGAGTTTCTACAACATCAAGGACGGGCAGGAAAAAGAAGCGTTGCTGCTTGCTCAAGTTGGCGGACCGTGTTCATTCGCAGTAAGTCCAGAGACTCTCAGACTCTTCCACAACTGCGCTTTCAATTACTCACTACCACCTCAGGCAGCAGTGTTGCTTGAATGTGACACAACTCTGCGCACGTGTGCAGAGCTCAAGCAAGGTCTAGCCACTACCGACAATGACAGATTTGTGCGATTCGTGTGGCAGATAGACAATAAAGACCTCGGTCAGATCTGGTTTCCCTATGCCAAAGGCGCCGGCGGACAGCGCTATTTCAGCCCAATTCGTCATGTAGTCGACTGGCAAGATGATGGGCTTGCAATCAAAGAGTCAGTCGCAAACCGCTACCCATATCTCAAAGGCAAAACTGAATGGGTAGTGAAGAACGAAGCGTACTACTTCAAGAAAGGACTGTGCTTCTCTTTCGTCAACACAGGCGGCATGGCGGTTCGCGAACTGCCGAAAGGATGCATATTCGATGTCGGTGCCTCGGCAATTTTTAGCGATCAACTTGAATTTCTGCTCGCTTACCTTAACTCGTCGTTGGTAGTGGCCTTGGCAAACTCAATCAATCCAACGGTCAACTATCAGGTTGGGGACTTAAAACGCTTGCCCGTCGTGCCCTTTACCGAGACAGTCCGAGATTGGCTCGCACGACAGGGGCTTGATTGCCTTGAGACAACACGTCAACTCAGCAGTCTGAGGGATCCAACTGCATGGTTTCACGATTTTGCAATGGGCGATTGCAATGATCCATCTCCACACCTCCTTTACAAACAGGTTGGTAACTTGCATTCACTGCCCTCTGTTTATGAATCAATTCACGAGGAGATCGAAAAACTCAATGGCTCGCTTCTTAACAGGCGACAAGAGATAGATGAAACCGTTTTGAACCACGTTGCACGCAGTCAGAATTGGGATAGCGCGACGCGTTGTTCTGTTGCAAGATGGATCGAAGAAAGTGACACCGAACGCGGATCGTCTTCCAGCCAAAATCGACGGGCCGTACTCGATAATATCCTTACTTTCAAACTGCTCGAGGATGGTGTCGACAATTTTCTTCCGAACGAGGGAAACCCAATCAGAGATTGGCTGGAGTCGATTACAGGGGAAAACCTGAGTACCTACATCAACCGAACGCTGCCGCTATCCATTCAAAAAACATTCTTCGGTTGTCCCCCTAAAGGCATTGCAGATGACGCATTTAAAAGGTATTGTGTCTTGATATAACCATGTGTGGGGAATTAAGGCTTTGCCTTATTCCAAAAGTCTCCGATCGGTATGACGTTGAAGAAGGTTTTGATCATTGGCATTATTGTCCTTGTGGTAGCTCTTGTAGCTGCCAGAGCCGCGATTTGCCCTATCAACATCGGCAACGAGGCTATCAGTCCAACCCTGAAGAAGGGCGACGTGATTTTGGTAAATCGTGCTGCGAAGCTCATGCAACAACCGCTCAAGCACTTCGATGTTATTGCGATTTCACCACCTTATGTGGACGGCAATCCATACACACCACCGGACTCTCTCGAATCAGCCATTGCCGACTATACTGGGCTGCCTGTCGGCGCTCCCACGATGATTGATGTGAGACGAGTAATCGCCCTGCCTGGTGAAACAATCGTCGTCCGAAAGGACCTGGGTGTTTTTATCGACGGCAAACTTCTGGACGAATCATCCTACCTTACGCACCAACTCCAATCCGACCTTTTCGTACTCGACGACATCACGAAGCAATCACTCGATCAAGGCAATGCTCAACCGTATCAGAATAGTGAGGCACCAATTGTAGTACCACAAGATTCGATATTCGTCTTGCCGGACAATCGAATGGATTTTGTAGGCAGCGACATGTGGGGTTTTATACCGCAAGGACGCATCATTGGAAAGGTAGAGTTCAAGATAGGCAACGGCAACATTGCCGAATTGAAGACTCCGACACTCCAATTCGCGACTGAAAAAGTGGCGATGAATGATGATGGTGTCAGAGCACTCGGTAAAGGTGAGTTTGCAAGAGCAATCCAACTATTCAAGTCGGCCCTTGCGATCGACAATAGTTTCGAACTTGCACGGGACAATCTCAGCATCGCTTACAATAATTTTGCGATCCAATCAATTAAGACTCCGGACCTTGCTCTCGACAGCCTCCACAAAGCCCTTTTTCTCGACCCCGATAATCAACTTACGAAGAAGAATCTTGCCGGTGTCATTGACCGCTTAGGCAAGAGCGCCACCAAGTACGAAGACAGGATCGCGCTTGCGGATGAAGCTCTCAAGCGAGGCAAGGTGATAAGCGCACTCGTTGAATACCGAGAAGCGGTGAAGCTCAACCCTAATCCGACCATTCTCGCCAAAGTGTCGAGCCTTGAGGCCAAGTGCAATTTCCCAGCGCACGCCATACCCGAAGATCAGGTCCAATCGAAGACGATTTCAGCAACTCAGCCCAGGTCGGCAGAGCCTGGACAAAAGGACGTAAAAGCAGTTAAGAGCGCACACAAGCAATCGACTAAGAGCCAATCGGATGAAGAAGCTGCGAGTAAATCAAAGGTCGCGAACAAGCCACCCGATGGTCCAAAGAATGCGATCGCTCTGAGTAAGAAGGTCAACACGACCGACGAAGCCTTGAAATCATCGTCGCAACCAACCAGCAAAACAGGAGAAGAGGCGCATAAGTTGTCTGCAAGTGAGCCTAACGCTACTGCCAAGGAGATCGAGAAAGAATCGAAAGAAGAGAAAGACTTGAAGCGATCAATCGCGAAGAAGCCTTCTGCTGTCAAAGCGACAGAACAAAAAGATTCTAAAGAGGTAATTGCAGAAAAGCCTGCCGACACAAAGAAAGGCTCATCAAGCAAGTCTGATGCATCCAACCCGATTTCAATGACCGGAGCGCTCGCCAACTTAAAGGCCGGACTCACGGGAGATAGTGGTGCAAAAATTGAGAAGGAAGAAAAACAAAAATCATCCTATGATCATCACAATCTGGGGCGAGACAACGCTGACAAGGCGGTGGCAGTCGCACCCAAGAAAGGGGAGAACGCATCGAAAAAAGTGAACTCGAAAAAAGCCAGTAGCAATCACCCAATCGAGGACACTCAAAGAGAAGATTCGTCGGCCCCGGAAAAGATCGCCAGCATAACAAAAGAAAGTAAGAACACTCCAGATTCGACAGCCTCGAAGCGCAAAGGCACGGCGAAATCAAAGGCCGAATCTTCAGATTCAGGCGACCAAGCAGCAGTAAAACAGAAAACATCGGATGAAGTAAATGAGTTATCGAAACCAACCGAAAAAATTGGCCAGGAGTTGAGCACCAAGCCCGAAAAACCAAACTCGGAAAGCGCATCCGAAAAGTCGCAGCACAAGCAGGTGACAGGAAAGCCCGAGGCAACCGATAAAGTCCCGCATAAGCAAGAATCTGCAAAGGTTGAAAGCGAGGACAAAACTGAAAACCACAAGGTCGCTGACAAAGGGGCAACCGAGGAGAAGACTGCAAAATCGAAAAAACACGAAAAGAATTCTGCGGACGGAAAGAAACTATCTTCATCTTCGCTCGGTCCAACTCAGGGCGAAGAGGTTAGCGAGGCGACCGGCAACTCTCAATCAGGTGAAGAGACGAAGTCAACGCCATTGAAGCCCGTTATTCTGAAAAAACGGACGGAAGGATTCAACCTTGGAACGATGATGCAGAGTATGTTTTCCGGCATGACAGGGAAGACTGATGAAGCTTCGACCGGCTCATATCGAGGTCCCCCGCTCTTGAGAAAATCCAACGACTCTGAGCGCTAATACTGCTCTCGAACTTTCTCGAAATCGTCCTTCACCCAGCTGTAGCCCGGAGTGACATTATGTGCGGCGATATAGTCTGCTTCAAAGCTCACCGTTGGTCGCTGAGACTTTGCTGGAAAGGATAATCCAGGATTGCCGTTAAGGCTCTCGATCACGCTTCGCAACTTTCGGTCGAAGCGTCCACTGCCATTGGAGCTGATGAACGCCACCTGAATCTGTCTGTTTCTATCCACGCTGACTCGGACGGTAGCACGGCCGGGTTCGTCAGCAATCGAGCTCCAGCGCTCGTAGATGATCTGAGATAGTTGCTTGTGCCATCTCTCCCAAGCCAACGTCAGCTCTTTAGAGCCGCGCTCTGCGCCCAGGTCGAACCCGCGAGGAAGATTAAAGTCATCTGTCTTGACTGCTCCGAGCCGCATCGCGTCAGGTTGAGGGGTGCCGCTCACGCCTGTGAACGAGGAAGTATCAACGAGCCCAGTCATAGCCTGCGCCGGTCGAGTCAGACGCGGGGGCGCTACAGGCGGTCCGGTATCGGACACTGCCTCGGTGCCAGTTGATGGTCGGGTCAATCTAGTACCCTCGCCACTTTTGGTGATAGATCCTTCCAGAACCTTCGCATGAGCCATCGGCGCGAATGCGAGAAGAAGAAGAATGATGATAATGAGATTGAAAGCTAAGAATCTTGTAGTCGCCATACTTTTCACCGAACGTATAAATAGGCTGCGCCACACAGTTGTAGGATAAAAGACTCGAAAAAGCCGGGTTGTGTTCCCTCCGGCCAATTATGGTCCGCTGAAGTAGCCCAGCATCCCACCGAGAAGAGCTCCTCGCATCGCGCTGCTCTTGAGACCGCCTCTCGTTGTCGCTCCGAAGAGAGCACCTGCAGCTGCACCGACTGCACCGCCAGCGAGAGCGCGTTTGAGTCTGGTTCCGCCGAATGACGATGTCGCACTGATACCACCGCCATCATAGATGCCTCTCGACAGAAGCCCAGGTCCGCCTCCGCCCGAGAATGGCTTGATTTCGCCAACAGGCGTAGGGTCAAGCTGACTATTGCGACCGGCACTGCTAGCCACCGTATTGTTGAGATCGCTAAGAGCATTCTTGTACAGCGGACTCACAGGATCGATCGACATTGCTCGACTGAACGCGGTGCGAGCTTTTTCAGCTTCGCCTTTGGCTCTGTAAGCCTGACCAAGTGCATATTGAAC
This sequence comes from Candidatus Obscuribacterales bacterium, assembly GCA_019746975.1. Classification (GTDB taxonomy): domain Bacteria; phylum Cyanobacteriota; class Vampirovibrionia; order Obscuribacterales; family Obscuribacteraceae; genus JADYXR01. Next base: position 84,895 of record JAIERK010000019.1, on the reverse strand, counting down.
ATCTGGATCGCTGGGCGCTTGATTGGAGACCCGCTCCAGCTTCTCGACGGCATCAGAGAATCGACCGCTCTTGTAATCGCTCGAGGCATCACTAACCAACTGTTTCAACGAATCGCGTTGACGCGACTGGTCGGCTAACTGAGTACGTTTTTGGTCGTCTGCCTTCTGTTGTTGCGCTTGTGCAACCTTAGTGCGAAGCGAATTAACAGTCTCTCTGAGCTCGCGGTCGGCTGGGTTGAGCGACTGGGCCTTGGTATAGTTATCCAGGGCTTTGCCCATGTCACCTTTGCCTTCATACAGAACACCGAGGTTGAAATAAGCATCGACATTATTCTTGTCGACTGCGATAACTTTGCGGAAGGTCTGCTCAGCGGCGCTGGTATTGCCAGACGAATATTGCTCCATCGCCTCTTGCAACAGATCTGCGGCAACGGACTTCGGCGGATCAGAATATGTCGGCGCCACCGCATCTGGTGCTGCTTGAACGGGCGCATGATCGAGTTGGCCAGCCAGAGGCGGCATCAAATATGCGCTTCTGTCTATTTTCAATGCCTTGTCTACAGCGTCGAGCCTGTTATCGGTTTTTCCCTTTTTGACGTCACCGAAGAGGTTAGTCTCCAGCGCTCGTAACCTCGACTCATCAGAAAGACCAGACTTAACGCTTCCAAATACTTTGTTTTCGAATCCTTCGATTCTGGTAGTCTCAGCGCTGCTGAATTTAGCTACAGCCGCCGATGCGATACCAACATTCGAGAACACCAGAAAACTCGCCTGCGCCAGGCATATCGCCGCTCGACCTATGTCTCTCTTCGCTCTCATCATGCTCACCCCGACAAAAAACGACTTGCAAGTGGCAGACAGTTGACGTTCACTCCACATGCAGAAAGTGACGCCACCACCCTGAGTTTGTTCCGGGTGGTTTCCCCCTCACAACAACTTTCATGATTACAAGACTTGAGCTTCTGCTCCCCAGACGTTCTATACTTACTTCATGAAAACCAAGCGAATGATAGCCTCCATACTGCTGCTTACGGCGGCACTCTTTTCAGGCGCCCTGGCTCAACAGACCAGCGCCCAACGAGGTCAGACCGAAATCAAAGAACTCGATTGCTGGGGAGCGCCGACGGCAGTACCAATCGTCAGGATCAAGATTCTCGGAACTTATTTGACCTACCTGAGACCCGGGGGCAAAGCAGACCGCAACGGCCTGCATCTAAAAGACGTCATAGTCAAAATCAATGGTCGAACCTCAACCAATCCCCAGGTACTTAACTCGCAGCTTTCCATGTTTTCCAATACCTCGAAGCGCATCGAATATTTTCGGCTTGTAGGTGGCAGCTACAGACTCGAACAGGTCTTAATCAATGATGGACCGGGCTGGAACTATACGGGACAAAGCCTAAAAGGCGCTGCTCGCGGAACAGGTGGTTCTCACCTCACACAAACAGAGATGGAGAACTATATGGTCAAGCTGATTAACGAAGACCGTGCCAAGAATGGTTTTACTCGACCACTCAGAACAAGCTCGGGTCTCGGGAGAATGGCGCGCAGCTACGCAGACGACATGGCAAAACGAGATTTTCGGGGACACAAAGATCCCGAGGGGCGCAACCAGTTGGAGCGCGCAAGGCTTGCCGGTATTACGTCACTCAGTATTTTTGAAAACTGCGCATATCCTGGACCATTGCCCAACTCTTTTGCCATGGTCAAGCAGGGTGAGGAACAGCTGATGGAGTCGGAAGGACACCGTTCTCAGGTACTCGAAGCTTCCGCCGTATGTGTCGGTGTCGGAATCGCCTACCGCCAGGATGGTGGACTTAAAATCGTCCAGGTCTTTTCCGCCGACGAAGTTCCTTAGTTTAAAACGCAAATCCTCCTATATGGGAGGCTCCGGTTGACAAATTCGCTCCGTTTTCCCCTAAGCGTGTATTCCGACATCGAACCACACTTCGCGGTCAGCTTGACGAACTCCAGTTTCCCGCCACACGATAATATGAACAATTGGCGCGCAAAAGGCTTCGCGCTACAGCAAAGCCTGAATATAAGGGTATGAATAACGAAGAGTGAGTCTAATCAAGGTCCCTATGGTCGATTTCGTCCTGCGACCGACTATACAGAAAAAGATTTTGCGTGGACTGCTTTTTGCCGCGCCGATTTTTTTGTTTCAGCCACTGATGCTGCTTTTGCATGGTACCTCATCTGGTGTTATCCCACTTCCACTGTTTCAGCTCTGGATAACGGGGGCGCCATACCTCTACTGCATGAGCCTGATCGCTGGCTATTTCGAGCAAATCAAATTGGAGAACGGTATTCTCCAATTTGGATTCCTTGGTCGCGATAGAGTAAGTATCTTCGACATAGACGAGGTTACTGGCGACGAGGGCGGCGATGATTTCAAGGAAAGCATCCTGATAAGGTTCAGGGGCGAGGATAACGGACTGGCACTCCTCTTAGAAGATTACGACGAGCATGAGCTGCGCGCCTTTCTCTCGCTTCTGCGGGAAAACAATCCCGCCGCGAGCTACACGTACTCAGACGTCATTCCTTTTGAATCGCGCGGACTGATTCGATTCCTTCACAGTATCAACGACTCGAGCACATTAACAGTCGAACTCAGCAAATCTCCGATGGAAGACGCTCTCTCAGAGCTGGTTACGAGTCATGAGAAAACATTCTGGATCGTCTATTTGGTGTTCTGGATTCTCACCTTATGTTCGCTCTCCTTCTTTCTATTCTCCATGGGAGCTGACTGGGCGCAGTCGGTTCAAGTCGCCACTCCTTCGGTACAAGATTCACAACGGACAAGAGACCTGGCGTCGCAACTGTTAATTGCAGAGAGCAGTCCAGAAGGCAACTTCTTCAATCTGCAATACCTTCGCGTCTCGTTCTTTTTTCAGCTAGCTACGGACTACCTCTCCAACACGGGATTTGCGACTGTGTTGATCGCCCTCTGGTCCTTTGCTGGAATGGTAATACCTTTAGGTTTAGTAATTTCCAGGATAGTCTCGCCAACTTATTTGTTTATTGATCCAAACTCAATCGGCATGGGATCAACATTCTTACGATGGGATCAAATTCGAACAGTAACTCTCAAGAAGTTAGGAACTATGGGTGATCCAATGGAAGGAGAGCTGGTGATTCAAGGAAATATAGGCAGAATCAGTATTCACTTGTCGATGGTACCAGAGCTACAAAGACAGAGAATTCTCAGACTGGTTGATCGATATGCTGAATTCGCGGCTTTCGATGGCGAATTCATGCGGACTTCAAATGCGCTTTTCGATATTCAGTTTACCGACCTGTGGTTGGAAGAAAAGGACTCCGCTCCCCCGAAAGATACTAATCCAGAATTGCAGTCTATCGCGAATGGAACATACTCAGTGGATTCCTTACTCGGTTACGGCGGACAGGGCGTCACATATCTGGCGTCCCGAGCAACGGATGATCACAATGATAAAGAGCAAGTAGTCATCAAAGAACTTGTATTACCAAACTTCGCCGACGTTCGCATAATACAAGACGCCATGAGTCGCTTCGAGCGAGGTGCTCGCCTCCTCAGGGACTTGGATAGTCCCCAAGTGGTAAAACTATTGGATCACTTTCTGGAGAATGGAAAAGCGTATCTGGTAATGGAATATGTGAAGGGCCAAACAATTCGCGAATTCATCGAGAAAAATGGTGCTCTCGATCTCGCCGAGGTGAAGAAACTCGGAACTCGCCTTTGCGAAATACTAGCGTACTTGCATGAAAGAGAGACACCTGTTATCCACTGTGATTTCGCACCGGACAACCTGATAATAACTGAGGATGGCAATATTAAGCTAATCGACTTTGATGTCGCGCGTGTGGTAAACAGCAAAGCACACACATTTATTGCCGGGCGACCTTCTTACACACCGCCAGAGCAGTTTCGAGGACATCCGACAAGACAAAGCGACATTTTTGCACTTGGCGCAATTCTCCACTTTATCGCACAAGGTACGGACCCGCCCCCGCTTTGCGCTGGTACCGCCAGTGATGACAAAATATGGCCGTGCTTAGAGTTGGAAGAGTTAATAATGAGCTGCTGCCAGTTCGACGAGAGCAATCGACCGGAGTCGGCAGCAATTGTAAAAGAGCGACTGGCAAGTATTGCTGTCGAGCAAGATCAACGTGTTAGCATAACGTCAAGAGCGATGGAGCCGGGATAATAGATGACGGAAAAGCTAAGTGCAAAGACCGCTGTCGTTAAGTATCAGAGCCCGACGGCTATGCAGAGCAAGCAGATTGCAGTGATCGCAACCGCATGCATGTTCGCACTATTACCGATTCCGATTCTGTATCGAACGCTAGTGACGTCTTCACAGGGACTACCAATGGTAGTCCTGTCGCTAATCTCACTCGGTTCGATTCTATTCTTTATGTTTGCGTTCGCCACATACAGATTGAATCGCAGTACCAGATTTATTTTGACGGACACCGGAATCGCACTGCCGGGACCAACTTCACAACCGAAACAAATCATTCCTTGGACGAAAGTAGAATTGATTGAAGTCACCACAAGTGGTGACAACGACGAGAGTGTAGAATTCACCCTCAGGGGATGGGCTCCGATTCGGCTGAAGATTTCCTCGCTCTCTCATGAGGACCTGGACAAACTGGTCAGCGCGTGCGAACTCTGGGCTCAAGCAACAGCGAAGGGCGCGTCCTTCAAACGCCTCGTTGAAAGAGTGACTTTGAAGCGTCGCGACACCGAGGACGAATCGTTCACCGCGCTCTGGATGGAAGAGGCGCAGCGAAGGTTGTCTACAACTCCGTTTTCTCCTCTAGAGCCGGGAAAACTCTTGCAATCAGGCAGAGTAAAAGTCGTGCAACCATTGACAGCCGGCGGCTGGTCCGCGATTTACCTCTGCCAGTGGCAGGAGCGAACTTCGGCAATTTTGAAGGAAGCGGTAGTGCCACCAACAGCCAAAGAAGATCTAAAAAATAAGGCATACACACACTTCGAACGAGAATCCGTTCTGCTTGCCGGATTGGATCATCCGCAAATAGCCAAAGTCTTGGACTATTTTATTGAAGAGGGCAGACAATACATGATTCTCCAAAAGATCAGCGGCGCAAATTTGCGCACGTACATTCGAGACAAAGGAGCAGTGTCTCGAAAGCAAGCACTCAAATGGCTTACCGAACTTGCAAAGATCAGCTCTTATCTGCACTCACAACAACCGCCCATCGTCCACCGTGATCTCACACCCGAGAACTTAATTCTCGATATGAGAGGCTCTCTGGTTTTAATCGATTTTGGTTCAGCCAATGAATTCGTCGGTACCGTTACAGGAACTCTCGTAGGCAAGCCCTCTTATATCGCGCCCGAACAATTTTCAGGTCATGCAAAACCGCAAAGTGATCTCTACGCGCTCGGAGCGGTTCTCCATTTCTTGCTCACAGGAAAGGATCCAGAACCACTTACTACTGCAAGCCCTAAATCCAGTAATCCGCTAGTAGACGACGAGGTTGATCAGTTGGTCCGCGATCTTACCCAACTGGACATCGGCAAGCGGCTCCAGTCTGCCAGAGAATTGGAAGACCGGCTGACGGCGCTAGTTCAACTGGATGAACAGTCGGAACCCTCGGTTGCTACCGCTGTGCCTGGCGAGCTGTCCGTTGAGACAAAGCCCGATAATCCAGTTTCGGAAGGCTGAAGCTTGAGCATAGAACTGAACTTTAATAAGTAGCACTGCACAATACTTACGACTCGGTAAAATCAAGTCAGACCCATAACCAATGCATTGCAGCGGTCAAACATTTTTGCTTGATTCAATCAAGTCGCCTACAATGGAAAATTCCCGTTCAGTATTTCCATGATGCAGCTACTCGCTCTGACTGTCTACTTCCTAACCGCCCTGATACTGGGCTCGAAGGTTGATGCCATAATAACGATTCCGCGACTATTAACAGGCTGCGCCGAATTAATGACGAAACTCGATACACCAAAGACTGAGCAACCGAAGCGTCGACGAACTATGGACGAGGCTCTCAAAGAATACGGCAGAGCAGCGCGAAAGCGCCTAAAGCCGGATTTCAAGCAAGCCGGAATTGCTTACCCCCCGGACAGCCTTACCCTGGTAGGTCTTAAGGAAGAAAAACAACTGCTTCTCTTCGCGCCAAACGATGAGGGCGTCAATTGTCGAATCAAGGTTTACCCAATCCTTGCAGCGAGCGGAAGTGCAGGTCCGAAATTGAAACAGGGCGATTGCCAGGTGCCGGAGGGCTTCTACAAGATCGAAGCATTTAATCCAGCTTCGAGTTATCATCTGTCGCTTCGAGTAAATTATCCCAATTCAGAAGATCACGCCCACGCGAAGATCGAAAAGCGCACCGACCTTGGTGGCGATATTATGATCCACGGCAGCGACGTGTCGGTAGGCTGCCTGGCCATCGGGGATGAAGGAATCGAAGAATTATTCGTCCTCGTAAGCGACACCGGTCGAGAGAAGGTCAATGTTCTCCTCGCCCCCAACGATCTAACAACGACAAAACCGAACATCGATTTCAAGTCCCAACCGTCCTGGTTGCCCACGCTGTACAAGCGCCTGAAAACTGCGTTGAACGAAATTCCCTTGCAAAAGTGAGGCCAATTATCGTTATCACGCTTTACCTGAATAGACGCTATCAAACTCGCACAGTCAGCGAGACCGAGTTGAGATGGTCTGAAATGACGAAGTCTAAATCAAGTGCCATTGTAGGTCGCCAGGACGTGCTGCCTGAAGAATTCTTTGACCACTAACTCACGTATTATTAATTTCCGGATCTGTTGAAAGCAGGGGCGGGAGACAACTACGAGATGGCAATGTGAAACGTAGATCGGTTGGTTACTACGAGAACATCATACTCAACTGATTGAGCTTCTCTGCGATACCTGATAGGGCGTTAGCAACCAAACCCGACGGTCTGGTTTGATCCGATTCGACCCAACCATTTTTCAAATCGATATTAGCTTTCTTGCGTTTCACTCCGTGTCGTGAACTTCTCAATAAAACGACCTGATGCATGGATTGTCTTGAATTACGTGACATCCGCGATTCATCACGCACCTGTGAATTAGAATTAGATTGATCTGCAGCACCGTATCCGGTGACTGCATCTAGCGGTTGATCATAGCAACCCCAGAGGTTGTCCGTTATCTCGAACGGTCTCGGCTCTCTGACGAATACGTACCAGAAAACGGTAGCAAGCAGGCACATTTCAGCAAGAACTAATAGACAAGCGAACATGATCGCCTCCCAGGCACAGTGGGCCTTGGCGGGGGATTCCGATGGACAGCAGCGAATTGAAATATCTTAACCTTCGAATCCATTCTAACGAAACATTACTAAAAAGCTATGGGTTTTAATAATTTTCCGGGTTATCAAGCGATTAAATCTAAACGCGCCAATCAACGTCACAGTCAAGGGATACGAACTTCGAACCCATCACATGCCATATAGGGTTTTCAATGCATACAGAAATTTTTTAGATTTCCAGTGGTTCTACTCGCGATGTCAAGTGTTCGATATTCAATGATAGTCACAATTTCAAAGACCGTTCATTAACGGATTTTTGAACTAAATCTGACCCGCGCTGACAATTCTTGTATTACGCTAGTTCAGTCACTTTGTTCCGATTGGGCTTGCCCAACACATTGACTCCTTTACTACCAGAAGGTTGGGCATTTCTGAACTCCGAAAGAGGGCTTCATGCAGATCACTAGCGTTGCTGTCATCGGTGCTGGAACGATGGGTGCCTCCATCGCAGTTGCCTTGAGCAGTCATAACTATCCTGTCGTGCTGAAGGAAGCAAATGATGAGCTTCTTCAAAAAGGTATGACTACTATTGAAAAGCTGCAGAAGAAGCGCGTTGAGAAAGGACTAGATCCGTCCATCGCGGAAGAAGAGCTCAAACGCATCGTAGGAACAACGGACTATGCTCAACTGTGCGATGTAGATCTTGTCATTGAGGCAGTACCAGAGAACATCGACATCAAAAGATCCGTATTCGAAAATCTTGATGAGTACACAGATGTCAACGCAATTTTGGCGACCAACACGAGCAGCCTTCCCATTACTCAACTCGCAGCTTTTACAAGACGACCCGACAAGGTTGTCGGCTTGCACTTTTTCAATCCGGCTCACCTCATGCGCCTGGTCGAGGTGATACCGGGCCTCGAGACCTCTGCAGAGACGATAGAGACCGCTTTGGAATTCGGACAGTCGCTCGGAAAACTGGCGGTTCGCGTCGACGAGTGCGCGTCATTTTTGGTTAACAGGCTGTTGGGCCGATATATGAACGAAGCAATATTTTGCTTGCAAGATGGAATTGCGACTATAGAACAAATTGATGACGCCGCGAAAGACTTTGTTGTGCCGGTAGGGCCGCTGGCTCTCAGAGACATGAACGGTGCTGACATCGGGCTCGCCGTCGCACGCTTCAACTACCAGGAATATGGTCAGCGCTTTACACCGCCAGTGTTGTTAGAACGGATGGTCGAGCGCAATTTATTGGGTCGGAAGAGCGGACAGGGATTTTACCAATACGAAGACGGAAAGAAATCTGGACCCAACCCAGTTATCACTGAATTGCTGGCCGATCTTGGGAAGCCGGATAAGCCAGAGCAGTTCCAAGTGGAAAGACTCTTTCTGCCGATGATTAACGAAGCATTTCTGGCTTTGCAAGAGCGCGTTTGTGCAGTCGAAGACCTCGACCCAGCACTAATGGCCGGTCTGGGTATGCGCCGTGGTCCGCTCGCTATCGCCTCGGATATCGGTTTGAAAGAATGCCTCGGCATGTTGGAGTCCAGCTACAAGCGACATGGAGAACGATTCCGCCCGGCACCGCTCCTGAAGCGTCTGGTTTGGGCGAAGAGATCCACAGTTTTTTAAATAACGCGCTCGGCATCATTGTTCCGACTCGGTCTGTGCGAACCTGGTGTATGAGCCGGCTGGAAGCCGGCGGTCCCAGTCTAGCAGCCACTTTTAACGAAGCTCAATTCCTAAGACTCGATCTAAGCACGCTCGCGTTGTTGCCGATAGTCCCCGTCTCGTAGTCGGTTTCATGGCAACTCACTTCCTCAGACTCGGACGGTTCGAACTGTCGAAAGTCATAGTGTTCCATCAGGCACACCTATTATCGGTCGAATTGCGCGCGGTTTAAATCATCGCCACGATTGGCATTGTAGATAAAGGTTCAGTGGTCTAATGAATCAAGGCCAATGACAGCTGAGAACAAACAGAAACCTCGACTGGAGATCTCCAGTCTCTACGCCTGGAGCGCCTTGCTCAGCGCCGCGCCATTGGCTTGCCTCCTTACCGATCTCTTTATGTTTCGCGACGAAGCCTCAAGCTGGTTGACCATGCGAATTATGGCTGCCCAAATGTTGATCGACGGCCAAGTTCTTTACCAGGATTTCTTCGAGTGGACCCAACCGATTGTATTTGAATTAGCAAAGTTACTGCTGAGCCCACTGTCACTTGCTCAGCTCATTCTTCCACGACAAGTGGCTACAGCTTTTATGCCACCAGATCTCCTCATGACCTCGATAATCTTTCTCTTACTGCTGGCGTGCGGAGGCATCACTGTTTTCCTCGGTAAACACTGCATTGACACCACAGACAGTGCAGTGGCTCAAGAGACAAAACAAACATTACTCGCTTACCTCACCGGCTTCGCAATTGCAAATCTCTTGATTCGATTCGAGTTCGGTGACTTGCAACACTTATTGGCAATCGCACTTTGTCCGTGGATCTTTATGAGGTGGTTGCAATGCAAAGGCCTCTCCATACCAAGAAAGTTAGGTGTTTCAATTTCTCTCATCACCGGACTGGTGGTCTGCTTTGACATACCATTCTTGCCGGTAGTTCTCGTCATGGAATTATTCTGGCTCATTAATGAGAAACCTTCGACATCGATACTAATTCCCTCCTTAGTGACACTACTTATGGTGCCTCTGCTTTATATCACTATCCTTCTTGTTCTTCCTATGCCGTTTTGGTCTGACTATTGGTTGAAAGCGATGCCGCTCAGATGGCTCAGCTATTTCTCCGAGTATCACGCCATCTTCAGCCCTATTTCGACACCCAGAAGAACCGATGTACTGTACTGCATGGGAATTGCAATCATCCTGAGTCAACTCGCCGAGAGAAAGAATTCTCTTGCCGCGGCAATGAGTATGCTGGCTTTTCTCGGATTTTCAATCTTCTTCTTGGAAAATAACGGACTATCTCGCGATTTGATCTTAACCATATTCGGTACCACAACTTCATTGATGTTACTAGTCACTAATGCGCTGAATCGTTTAACCAGGGCTTTCTCCGGAGGCGATGTGCATGCTCTGAGTTTATTTTGGAAACAGTTACAAGACTATTCTGGAAGAAAAAACAATTTGCCAGTTCTGGAAACTACTCTGCTTACTATTGCGATTATCGCGTCGATGTATGGAGCCATCGGTATGGCGAATAGTCGCATCGCAACAGCCGACCTCAGAGGGTCGGAGTTTCTCAAAAATCCAGAGACGCTGGAACAGGCAATAACGAGACGCACCAGCCCACTCGACAATGTGTCGATTATCGTGGATGGGCCAGAGCCTGCATATCCGACATTGGTTCTCACGGATCGTAGACCAGACAGCTTTTTCATGTATGCACGACCACTGCTAGTTCTAGATTTTTTCTGCTCGAAACATCTTACTCGAGACCTCATAGATCTGAAGAAGCACGCTTACAGCTGTCTGTCCGATGCGTTCTCGAATAGTAGTGCGACTGCAATCGTTGTATCGGATGACTACCCCCAGGTGCTGCTCAGGCAAGCAGGTATCTGGAACACGCTCGACCGCAACTACGAGAAAAAAACGATATGCGTGTTTAGCTCGACCAACTCGCAGCCATTTGAATACGTGGGGTTTAACTGGCCAATGCCTTTTTTCGGACGAAGGACCAAGCCGTGAGTTCCTCCATAATCCATCGTGCCGATAGAATTATGGATCCGCTAAAGTCAAGGCGGGGTGCAACTCTCGTAATTAGCATCTGCATTACGATGGTAATGTTGATTCGCGCCTACTACTGGCTCAACCACCCACTTCTATCATTTCCAGATCAGTCCGCATATCTATACATGGCAGACTTGCTGCTCCAAGGACAGATTCCATATCTGGATTTCTTCGAATGGAATCCACCTCTTATCATGTATTTGAGCATAATTCCTGTACTGATATCAAAGGTGGTGCCCATTCATCCGGTTCTATCGTTGAATCTATCGATAATTTGCCTCACGTTTATTGCTTCAATTTCTGCTGTAAAACTGGCGGATCGCTACCTCGATAACGACAGTCAATTTGTAATTTCCATCGCTGTAATTCTAGGAGCGACGTACTTCAATTTCGCGCAGGAATTTGATGCGGCAGAGCGCGAACACATATTCATGGTCGCATACACTCCCTTCATGCTAGTTCGATACATCAATTGGACAACCGAAAAGAAGGTCACAAAGGTGGCTTCGATACTAACGGGCTTGCTCGCAGGAGTGGCGATCGCCCTTAAGCCGCAGTTCGCCTTTGCCTTCTTAAGCCAAGAAATTGTCTTCTATCTTCAAAATCGCGATTGGAAGCGGCTATTCTTTCCTGAGATGTTGGCAGTCGCATTCGTCCACGTGACTTACATCGGGGCGCTATGTTTTCTTCCCAAAGCAGCCTGGGATGTGATCATCACACAAGTGGTACCGCTGTATTTGCATGGTTTCGACTATTCAAAAAAATGCCTGATCTACATGCTTCACAGCGGATTCTACTTCGCGGATCCGGTCAATAAGTTCTGCCTGGCACTCGGTTTGGCAATAATGTTAAACAGATACAGCAACTGGATAGCTCCTTTGACGGCCTTCATGTTCGCATCATTCGTCAACTACGTTCATGGGGAGCAGGCCTGGATCTACCGCATGATACCGATGGCTTCCGGTGCTTACATGATTATCTTCCTTGTGGTGGCACTTCTCTTTATCGTGTTGAAAGAGCACACCAAACGTCCAATTTTAGTTAACGGAATAGCACTTACAACGCTTTTTATTTCCACCTGCAGTTATTGCTGGATAGACTACAACTGGTACACAGCACTGCTAGCTCCGGGAGACAGTCAGTTCGCGCCCCTCGGCGGATACATCGGGAGAAATTCCGGTTATCGCGATATGTTCAACAATCCCTCGATGGTAATTTTGCAATACACCAAGCCAGGTGACAAAGTCCTGTATGTCGGCACCGGTATCGCCGATGGTTACCCTGCCATTGTGCAATCCAACAGAAGCTGCGCAACTCGATATCTATTTTCAGTTTTGATACTGATCGAGCACTGCATCAAAAACCGACCAGACAAAGAGTTCTGGAGCAACTTGATGGAGACTCAACTCAAGAACTACGAAAATGATATCAAGCGAGACAAGCCGCAACTCATTATGGTTTTCGATCTGCCCGCATTCGTCGAAATGCTGACTAAATACAACTTCTTCAATCGATGTATAGGAAGCGATTATGTCCGGATGAAATCGAAGAACTCTTGCCTGGTATTTGTCAGAAAGAACAAGTAGTCATGATGGACTCGGGCTTTCCATTAACTCTTCGGCAAAGTGGCAGGCCGAGAAATGTTCTGGGGTAATCTCGCGAAGTTGAGGCTCTTCTTTAGAGCACCTCTCTCGGGCGATTGGGCAGCGAGTATGGAACCTGCAGCCCGAAGGAGGATTCGCTGGACTGGGAAGATCACCTGCTAGCAGGATCCTGTCTTTTCTGTCGAAGTCCGGATCAGGCACCGGCGCCGCCGAGATTAACGCCTTGGAATACGGATGGAGTGGGTTGCGATAGACTTCGCCGCAATCGCCGAGCTCCGCGATCTTCCCAAGATACATCACCGCTATTCGATCGCTCACATATCTCACGACATCGAGATTGTGGGCAATGAACAGGTATGTGAGCTTGAACTCGTATTTCAAACCAATCAGCAAATTCAAAATCTGGGCCTGAACACTAACATCCAGAGCGGAGACCGGTTCGTCAGCAATTATGAGTTTGGGCTGCAATGCCAGAGCGCGAGCGATACCAACTCGCTGCCTCTGCCCACCCGAAAATTCATGAGGATAGCGGTCCGCCATCTCTCTTGAAAGACCGACGAGATCAAGAAGCGTCAACACGCGATCGCGAAGCTCCGAGCCACGGGCAGCTTTATGAATTTCCAAAGGTTCCTGAATAATCTGCCGAATTGTCATTCGAGGATCGAGACTAGCATATGGATTTTGAAAAACAATTTGCATATGTCGGCGAAGCGCTTTCATTTCGCTTTCCGAAGCAGTTAGAACATCCTTACTTTCGAAGGTCACACGCCCCTCGGTAGCAGGCAAAAGTCGCAGAACGACTCTACCGAGTGTAGACTTTCCACAACCGGATTCACCAACCAGGCCTAATGTTTCGCCCTCTCTAATAGTCAGATCTACGCCGTCAAGAGCACGTACGGCTCCGACCTGACGATTGAAGAAGCCTTTCCGAATGGGAAAGTATTTCTTGATTCCAGAAACTTTGACGAGCTCAATAGAAGAGGGTTGGACCACTTTCTGATTCACCCCCGAATTCGAGTTCGTCATTTCCGCCTCTCGCCGTCTGACTTGATCAACCCCTGGCGCCGTCCGCCAACTTGGGTCTGAGATCGGTGACACTGCCATCGGTGCGTTGCCAGACAGCGCCAAATATACCTCTCTCTATCAAATCTTCATAGACCGAGAAGACACATTTACCAGGTCCGACTCCAGCCTCTTCCAATAGAGGTTGGGTCCACTTCTGCAGAGTCATGATACGAGGAGCGCTTCCGGTGACCACCCAGATTGGAAAGTCGGTCTTCAGAAAGGCTCTGATTTTCGGTTCCCAATGGCGTGTCTGGCGAAAGTTGCCCGTGTCGATCTCAAGCAGAATACGAAGCGGCTCAGTCTGGGGATAGCTGAAGGATATCGTTGCATCAGCCTGTTCGGCACCAAATACGATATCCCCAGACAATTCCTTCCAAAATTCGCGCCCAGTCGTGAACTGGAGATTGGACATGTAATCCTCTAGCTGCGCTTGTTCCAGCGCCAAGCGGACATCCACCAACCTAAGGAAATGCTCCTTGTGATAGGTATGTGGAGGTCCTGTTGGAATCTCCTCCCAGGAGATTCCTCGATGCTGCTCCAGCGCCTTGGCGCCGGCGGTAGTAAGGAAGTAGATTAGTTCGGGTCGACCCCGACCTTCCATTCGTCCGGATGACGAGCATCCGGTGAAGCCGGCTTGTTGAAGCCTTCTAAGCCGCTTGCGAGCTGTTTCGTAACTTATGTCACTGAAGCAGAGGCGGGCAAGCTGAGTCGAGGTGACGGTTCTGTGAAGATATAGCTGTAATAGGGCATGCAAATCGCGCTCCATTAGTACAAGAGACTTCTTGCGCGACTTGATCCTGGTAATTTTTTCCACCATATACTCTGAACTTTACCTTCCCCATAAAAGGGTGAAATCACGCCATATTCCGTATGGTATTACCGGCGCAGTCTAACTTAGGGCAAGCCCTCATAGGGGTTATTCACGGCCGCAACTATACCCCTTAATTACGATTGTAGAGCAATGCTGTCACCCGGAAAGTAAATCTTTCTGAGCGGCGCATAATTCCGCAGCCATAGGAGGGGACTTGGAAGCACGCTAGTAAGTTCCAGATGGATCATAATTACTACTTTATACTCAATATATTTAGGAGGCTGAAAAAGAATTTTTTGCCGTGTCCAACTGGCGGCGACCGGGAGTTGAAATAAGAGATCCACCGGAGCGTTCCGGATATCCAATACAAAAAGAGACATTTTTATTTGTCCTCCTTGAAAGTAAACCGACGAACTATCCGTAGCGAATGCCAGCCGTCGCCCTTCGAAGTTTCCGAAGCTCGGATTGAATCCGCATTTAGGAACCCGCGATCAGCCCCTTCGCCCGACCTTTTTTCGCATTCGTCGCCCTTCAGAAAACGGAGTGTTCGTCAAGAAATTCGGGGGTCTGGTTCGATGTCGAACTAGACCCTGTTCGAAAACAAAGCCCATTCGTCAAGAAGGTCGGCGAGGTTTGGTTCGATTTTGGAACGAGTCGCTTCGGGACAAGACGAGGGCGTTCGTCAAGTACAAAGGAGCAAACAAGCCGCTGGGAGGGGATCCGATATTTACGTCCCGAAGTCCACTTCGATGTCGAAATAGACCCTGTACGAGAACGGAGCCCGTTCGTCAAGCAAGCCGCAACAAAGCTATCACCCAGAAGTAATACAATCGAAGAATCTCAAGTAGCTCGTATTTTTCAAAGCCAAGGGCTGAGACAGTTAGAACTCGACACCAGATGCATTTGGTTGTTGATTATTCAAACCAAACTTACCTACATCAGGATTGAGACTGGTTACTGTCGACCGCTGATAGGGATTGTCCGGGCTCATGCCAGCCTGGGCATCGATCGCTACTCTCTGAGACAACGGTCCGGCTCCAGGTATGCCACCAGTGCCATGAGCCAGTCTCGGATCGACGGGCTGAGCATAAGGATTAGAACCCATCATACTCTGAGCCGCTTCGGCCAGAGATGGCTTCTTCGATGGCATACTATCTCGTGAAGTCACAGCCAGTCCGCCGTAGCGGGGTTGTGGCTTCCCACCATTGTCTTTCGGACGCGATCCGAGAGGACCGACGACTTGCTGGTTCTGGTCATAGGCCATGGGCTGCTGCTGCTGTTGAGGTTCAACTGGATTCACTGGATATACTGGCTGCACGGGCTGTACCGGCTGAGGGACCGAGGCAAAACTCGGATTCAGCCCATTCACCGCCTGCGGTGCAGCAGCAACTTCAATTTTCTTTCCACACTCGATGCAGAACTTACCTTTTCCAGGAATCTTGCCACAATGCGGGCAATTCGAAGAGGCTGGTTGGACTACAGAGCCGGCAACGGACATCTGAGCCGGATCATACGCGGCCGGATCATACGCCGCCGTGACTTGCTGATTGGCATAAGTATCGGTCGGAACAGGGTCCATCGATTGAGCTGCTGTGCGAGAAGCTGCTTGCAGGTTCGCCAACTGATCGTTGTAACCCGCGTCAGCAAAGCCGGGCGCAACTTGAGGAGCTCCACCCTGAGGCAGATTGGCACCGAAAGCACCGGACGTCTGACTCATCACCCGACCGGCTTCCGCCAGACCCATGGCGCCTAAAGGAATTTGAGCAAAGGCGTTATGCTGCTGTTGCGGGACCATTTCCTGCTGGGCAGGGCTCGGATCTTGTTTTGGTTTGCCCAACAGCTGCCCGATGACTGACTGTGCAGCATTGCTGACTACTTGAGCCAATTGGCCTACCGCCTGCTGATTAAGAGTCGGCTCTTGAGGGCGTCCACCACCAGATGCGGCACCTTGCTGCGGGCGCTGCTGTTGCTGTTGATTCTGCGGTTGTTCGCCATTGAATGCATTGTTGATCGCGTCAGCTTGGCTGGGAACTTGCATGAAGGTCGGCACCGCATTCGCCCCTGGAGGTGTTGCTGCGCCTGGTTCTCCTGAGGGTGACCGACGGATGCTGACGTTGTGCAAGAGGTGAAGTCTTGCGATCTCTTCAATCCCTCTAAGGTCGACCATGAACGGCTTTGTTTCTCCGAATTCCGGATCACCTGCCGGTGCCAGATAAACAAGGGCATGTTGCTTCTCCATACGCTTAATCGTGTCGGAGTCGACTCGTGCCACCACCTGTTGAGAGTGAATTCTGTTCCAACTTGACGGAAAGATGCCGAAGCCGGTTGATTGGTAGTGATCGGCGATACCAGGGACGATAATCGCGTGTTTTCCAATTTCTTCCGAGAAGAAGGCGGCTGTCTGTTCGTCTGCGTTGTGGAGACAGACACGGATGGCGCAGTTTGAGAATATCGTCCGCATTTCCGCTTCGGCATTCTTTCCACCGGACGTGATCTGCGAGATGTTCTGCAGGATGAGGGTCAGTCCGCCGTTAGCACCACGGACGATAGCAGACAATCTACCTGCCACGTCGATGTTCAATGTTTGATATTCGTCGAAGAACGCGAACAATGGAAGGACGTTTGCCGCACCATATCTGGTATGCAACGCCTGTTGCAGTTGATAGACGAAGCAACCGGCAAGCGACTCGGCGTCGGGACCTAATGATGCCGGTGCGCCGAAGATCAATACTGTGGGTTTGTGCATGGCTGCTTTCAGGTCGATATTGGATCTCTCGGTGACCCGCAAAACGCCTGGGTTTTTAAACATTCGGAGACGTCCACGAACGCCCTGGATGTTTTTATCCCAGTCAGCATCGGTTCTAATGATCGACGAGAGACGTTGGGTCATCTCGCTCAACTCTGTACTGTTGACTGAAGGATTGTTCTTCGCCTGCCGCAACGACTCGACGATATTACGACGGTTGTTGACCAGTTTCATCAGTCCGCGCGGATTGCACGGTAGCTGCTCGAGTTCTGAGGCCTGACCGTTCTCATCCTCGCCTATTACTTGAACCGCTCCCCACTTCAAGAGCTGAGCTAGACCTTCGATGTATCCCATGTCGCGCTCTGCCCAGTGCTGCTCTTCAGCGTCGAGGGCGTTAACGTCCTGAACGATTGATGTAGCAAAGGTTATCGGAAGCAGATCAAGCGGATTCCAGTGCACCGAATCTTCATCCAGGGGGTTGAAGTATAGTGTGTCGAAACCGGCTTGCTGAGCCTCAGGCAACACGGTGTATTTGAAACCTTCTTTCTTCTGGTCGAGGTTGGGATCGTTGGCTTTGGCTTCAAGCGCAATGACAACGCAGGGCTTTGCAATCAGAGATTTGATGATGGCGCGCATCAATGTCGTTTTACCGGATCCGGATGGTGCCACGATGAACATGTTTTTGTTAGGTAGGCGACCCATCGGAATCGTGATGGGCAAGTGAGTTCTTGCCAGGAAGCCGAACGGGATGACCACTCCGTCTACCTCTTCCCAGGTCGCTTCCGGATTGCGCTTGCCCATGCGACCGTGACGTCTCAGGTTAGGAGGACAGAGGAAAGATCTTTCGTAGTCACGAGGAGTGAGCATACCCGATGGAGGGTTGAAAGTTCTAATGGTCTGCCAGGGGAACAACCGCTTCTTGTGCGCTGCGGCGATGATCAGGGCTAGCAAAACAAGTGTGGGCAACAAGATTGCAATCGATGTCGCGTCAAGAAATCCGTGACTTCGGCGCGGATGTGCGTGGGCACCGCCAGCAGCAGCAGGACCACCGCCGCCCGGCATCTGTTGTGGATGGGCGTGAGGTAGCCCTTCCAGACGAAGAGACTTACCCTGCTTCATCAAACCAGCTGTCGGAGGTCGGCCTTGAGTCGGGTCGAGTGTGCTTTGAGTCATCTCACCCGGCGCTGCGCCTTGGGTACCTCCGGGTGCCTGAGGTAGACCGGGAACTTGAGAAGATCCAGGAGATAGCATTTGAGCGCCAGGCTGAATCAATGGACTGCCGGGTCCCTGCTGCATCGGCGGCATACCGGGCTGCATGCCCATCGGCTGCTGCATCGGCATTCCTTGCTGCATCGGCATGCCAGGCTGCACTTGCTGCATCGGCATGCCAGGCTGCATGGCGATACCCTGGCTCATCGGATCCATCATCTGTCCCTGGTGCAGCATCGGCGGTCCGCCGCTGCCGCCAAATCCACCGCCGGCTTGAAGCTGACCGGGATAGCCGGAGCGCGTGTCGACCATCGCTCCCAGCTGGGCGCGTTTTTCATATTCCTTGGCGGAGAGCACTTCACCAGTATCCGTGTCGCGGTAGCAAACAACCTGGCCTCTGTCGTTAATTTGTGCTTTGTACGTCATCTATACCTGAGCCTCTATCTTTGTTGTTTGATAATCCGCCAATTTGAACGAATTCTTTCTCTTACAATCCGAGCGACTTGCCCGCCTCACAAATGCCAGCTACCTTCAATTGTCCATCGGTGGTTTGTTTCACCAGATACTCGAGCTTCACGTCATGCACGTTTTGTCCCTTACCTGGTACTTCGAGAACTTGCTGACCTTCAACGACTACAACCACTGCACCATCCGGTCTTGTCTCACCAACCTTAATCGCGCTTTTTCTAAACTCGCTGCGTGCGCCGGATTGCGCAATCGTGGCAGCCATGTCAGGCGTCCAGATGTTGGTGCGATAGGCGCTTGCACAATCAGCCGTCATGTATTGAATCGCCTTCTCCTGATTGGATCCTGCTGACTGAGCGCTGAAGTCCCAGGCGGCAGGCAACCATTGTTCGATTAGAGTGACTGCCTGTTCCTGATCGGTGTGAACATAAGGCTGCTGTTGTGCGTCCGCTTGAGCCTGCGCAGCCTGCTCTTCCGGATCGGCCTGATAGCCGTTGATCGCTCGGGTATGAGCACCAGCGGTGCGGCCGCCGTTGACATCAGGATGGTCCGCCCATTTAGGACGACGAGCCTGAACATGCTGAGGCTCTGATGGTGGCATAAGAATCATCGTGAAAAACATTCCGCCCATGGCTCCGGCAGCGCCCACCATAATCAGAGTCAGTTTGTATTTTTCGCCAGCTTGATAGTCAAACATCTACATTCACCACCTTAACCAGCAAGAAGCAAATCTGGAGAGAACGTCTCCGGAACATAACCCTGTCCGAGCAGGTGGCAGGCCCAGCGTGCATCACCACGACACAGCTCGGTCATCTGAGCACGCATAGGTTGATCGGTATTCGGTTCCGTCGTTGCGACCCAGTACATGAATTTCGGCACCACCAGCCTGACCACACCACGCGACATCTTGTGATAAACAAGGAAAGCATCGGAGTACTCACGATTCTTTCTTGTCAGATGCGCAATTGAAGTCATCTCTGCTGGTGTCAGACCGCAAGAGTCTTTGATCAGATCGAAATTGCTCGGATCGTTACCGAGAATGATCTTGATCGAACTGTTAGTCGCCAGGTTGCGAGCCCTTTCATCTCGCAAAAGGTCGCCCAACTCCTGCGAGATTCCGATGAACAAAAGACCTAAGTGGCGGCTTGTTCTAGATGCATCTTCCACGAGAGTCTTGCCGCCTTCATAACGCAAGAGTCTCCACAACTCGTCTATGCAGAACACGAAGCGAGCAGGCTTGCCTTCTTTCATATTCTTTTGCTTATGTTCGGCAGCGTTGCGCAGAACGAAGTCCGAGACGAATAGCGTTACAACAGCTTCCAATGTCTTATCATGAGCCAGATCAGCAGTATCGAAAATGATCAGGCGTGCATTAGTCGGAATCGAAGTCGGTCCATCGAACAATTTACCGTAGATAGCTCCACGACAATATAGAGAAAGTCTGTTGACCAGGTCTTCGCAGATCTCACCACGTTTGGTGCCTTTGTTGCGCAATCCTTCTCCCTTCAACCACTCAACCAGGTCGGACTCAATAGGCACCCGGCTTTTCTGTGCACAATCTCGATAAATAGACTGAATACCCTGCATGAGCACCGGCTTCTCATCTTTCGTCATCGCTTGCTCGCCACGTTCGCCAAGCATTACGGAGTGGAAATTGAGAATCTTGATGATGTGTGATTCAGGCGGATTGGCTGGATCGATCTGTTTTCCATCAGGACCGGCAAGCGGCAGATCATAGAGGTTTAAACAAACCTGACCGTCGGGACCAAGTCGGATGTATGAGGTATCGTCATAAACCTCGGCAAGCATCTTGTAGCTTCCGGAGCGGTCGATGATAACCACCTTCGCGCCGGACAACATCTTCATTTGAATGATCTGCTGTGCCACCATCGATTTACCTTCACCAGGTTGTCCGAAGACGACACAAAGAGCATTAGGCAGTTTTTCATCATATGGATTTAGAAAAACCGGCTCCAGAGTTTCTTTCGAAAAACCAAGCCAGCTGCCCTTCTCTTCAGAGCCTAGTTTGGCATGTACAAAAGGAAACGAGTTACGAACGGTAGGTGTCCTCACCGCTTTACCGCGGCGAGTCACATCGAGGCCCATGCCTGGAAGACTACCAACGAAGAGAGCTTTCTGCTCGCGATAGCCCACAACGAATCGTGCACCACGGCACTGCGGTGCAGCGGTCCTTACCAGCTCTGTCGCGCGATTGAGTTCTTCAAGCGACTCGCCGCAGAGGGTGAAATAAACAGCGTAATTGAATACTTCCATGTTGGAGGTATACAGTTCGGAACCAATGTGTGCAGCCTCCTGCGCCTTTTCCGCTTCTTCCTGGTTAGGTGTCGAGCGTTGTCCCATAAGACTCTGATAAGTGTTGGCTGTCGCTTGCGCTTGTTTGCGCTGCATCGATTTGCGGAAGAGTTCCTTGTCGAGCTTGTGGGCATAGATGTTCAGACGCCACTCGCAGTTGAGTCTCAGGAGCGGTGAAAGCCACAGCGGACCGGTGCGTTCTGGTAGACGGCTCATGTAGAGCGTGCGAATGAAGAGACCTTCTTTTTCCTTCGCGTCTTCGCCGGTCAGGTTGGTCATATCGGAAATTCTTGCATAATCCGGGTTGCTGAAATCGTATTCGGATTCGCACAGTTGCTGGCGAATCGTGGCAGGCTCCATATCCGGAAATACTCGTCTAACTTTTGCGGACAGCGGCTGGGTTTGAGGTCTGAGCGGCTCAGGCAGTTGATCGTCAGGTACCTGTCCCAATTTTGGATTGAGCTCTTTGTAGAGCATACGGAAATACTCGAGCGCAGAAACAGCCCTGCCGCCCATGCCACAGGCACCAAGCGTTCCCATATAACCCTGTGCACGTTGCAACAGAGTAGCGACATTCTTCATATGTGCGCCAACGCTCTGTCGCGCTGCTTTGTTGCCGAATACATCCTTCAACGTCATGAGCGCGGATTGAATCATTCCAGCTTTCTTCGCCGGTTTTTCTCTGGGCGGACGATAGCAAAAGGTCACAAAGAATTTCAGCTCCGGAATGAAATTACGTGCCAATAAGTTGGCCTGATCATTCTCGACGCAACGACCGACATACTGGAGGAACTCGTCTTTGATGACTTCTACCGGATGTTTTTCAAAATACTCGCGTTTCGTTGTGTTGTGACAAACGATTGTGAATTGAACCGAGGTGTCGATACCGTTCAGAAAACCGGTAAAGTGGTTCATCATCGACGACAACCGTACTTCATCGAAACCGCTCACATGAACGCCGTCGACTTCATATGTGCAACGGTAGGTTCCATCTTTCAAAACCATAATACCGAGTCCGGTGGCATCGTCCTGGAAAAGATCCCAGAGAGGAAGAAGTCCTGATGCCGGTGGATGGGGTCTCGGCACGCCCATCGAGGGAATCTTCGAAATGGCGGCAGCCATTTTCGGATCGATGTTACCTTGCTTCTCGCCTTTCTTGAGAAGTGAGGATAGACCAAGCTCTTGCTGATAGGATCTGGAAATCGAAGTCGACATTCTTTTGTTGCCTTAGGTTTTAAAAACGGATTCGAGGGATTCGATTACAAGCGACGCGTCCTCTTCATAGTCGAGAAATTCCGGTAGCGGCTCATCTTTGAGAAACCGAACCGGATTCGGATCGGGACCCGGGATGAAGACTTGAGGGCTCATGTAGAAGTTGATGACGCCATCCCAATGTCCGGTAGTGTGGTTGAGCGTGATTAGACAATAAGCCGGTCCAAGCAGGCCGAAGAAAATCGCGACATCCAGTCTCAAATCGTGTCCCATGAACGGAACCGGGCTGAGCCACGAGTAGAGCTGCGTCGATACTATGAGGCTTCCAAGACAGGCAATGAGCTGGTCATAGCGAAGTCCGAATAGCTTCGGCGAGTCTTCTAAATTTAGAGGGGTGATGTCTTCCATTTTCGAACCTGATTGT
The DNA here is from genome assembly GCA_019746975.1 of Candidatus Obscuribacterales bacterium. Lineage (GTDB taxonomy): Bacteria > Cyanobacteriota > Vampirovibrionia > Obscuribacterales > Obscuribacteraceae > JADYXR01. Next base: position 62,047 of record JAIERK010000019.1, on the reverse strand, counting down.
TGAACGGCTTATTAACTAGGCTCCGACAGCCATACTTTCGGCAGTAGGAATCACTTGCGGTTTTGGCAGGAAGATAGCTTCCACGATGTGAGGAGGAATCAAGGTAGGCGTGGAGTCACCATTTTTCGCTTGAACAATTTGATGATCGATAAGTTCTTTCGGAAGAACCGAACGACGATCGACCAGGTTGTAAAAGCGCACGGCATCATGAAATTCACCCATCAGACGAAGTATTTCGCCCATGATGAATTGATACCGTCCTCGGTTACCATGCCAGCTGTCATCGCTCAGGGCTTCATAGAGCTCGCGTGCAGAAAGCTCGAGCCATTTTTGAGCGGGTTGGAAGTCCTCGCGGGCGCACCAATAGCCATTCAGAGCTATGATTGCGCGATCGAGGCTGTGAGCGCCACTTTTTCGGCCGCTGAGAACAGCGTGTCCGAATTTTTTGGCGTTATCAATTGGGGGCGAATCGGCCACCATCTCTGGCAAAATGAAGTGAGGTGTAAAACCTGACAGCCACCAAGCATATACACACTCCGGGCACATGGCGATGAGACTGGCTCGTATCGCCGCATCAGGCAGCACTCGATGCAAGTCGGTTTCGACCGCGGAATTACGCGTGAGTTTTGGCATCTTCGCTATCGGTGTAGCGAAGACTAGCTCGCATTGCGGGCATACAACAGTTGTTTGTCTCAGGGTGTAGAGTTTCATTCTGGTTGAGTTGTTTGGTCGAACGTATAGCAGATGCCGGATGCACCGGGCTTCCTGTACAGATTAGATCCGTATCAAGCCATGGTAAATCGGGGAAATCCCACACACCGTGGGGGAATGCCCATTTGAAGATTAAAACTTTGCGGTTTCTACGTATGACAGCGCGAAAATCGCTGTTTCATGGGCTTTTCGAGAGGTCGATTTCAGCGATCTGATCGGCAGATTTTCGATAGTTTCCTCAAGAATTAATCACCCGCTTTTGATATTGGTATCAGAGCGAGGACATGGGGCTTGGATTGATTTCTTCGGAAGGAGAATGTCTCGTAAACGATTGCTATGTGTCTCAGAAACGGAAATCAGGGCAACGCATTCCGCGCCCCGAAGGATTCGGGGTGGGTCGCAAAGATCCATTCGCTTATATGCACGGAATGGTCTGTTCCGGTACTCAAGCGCACTTAGACAAAAGGGACATTAGCGAGGCTACTCAAAAAGTGCAAAAAGTTAGCGAATTTGATGAGCCTCACTTCTAAATGATGTCAATGAGTAGTGGGGCTTCTCAATTTGACTCAATTCTCGGGAAAAAGTAGTAGCCAGGCTAATCATTGCATCCGGCTTCGAAAAATCATTGCTGCCGGAAGTCCTCTAGTTTGGAAATTTCAGAGAGCATCAGTGACTTAAGTTCCAGATGCGTCTTGTCGAACGCACGACGTTTCGTAGAGCGTTTAACCGGCTGGTTAATAGTATTCAGGATCCTTCTTACTACCACCACCGCCGCCGCCAAGATTGGCAGTGGTACTACCGCCTGCATCCTCGTACTGGCCGCCTCCGCTGTAGTACGGATCGTCGCCAGCAATACGCTGATTCATCTTCTCTTGAATCAAAGTGACAACCGATCTATGGAGAGATCCACCAGAAGACCGCGGTCTGTAATCGGGATGGCTCAATACCTGGTTGACGAAATTCTTGGTTGGATAGGCCTGGAGCTTCATTACTGGGTGCTCGGCGCGCGCTTCCTCAGACATTCCGCCGAGCTCTTCTTTGTAATCTACTTGAATGAGATGCTCTTTGTACTCCTGGTGCGCATTCGATATGGCCTCGGCAGCGAAGATGCTCTTCGGATCGATGTTGTTTTCATTCCAACGCGGATCGCAATCAAGCATCGCCTGAACGACCTGAGTACGGGCGGCGGTGAAGTTGCCCGAGCCGAGCTTGCCTGCTGTGACGGCTGCAGTGCGGCCCATTGACGAGTCTTGAGCAAGAACTTGCATGGCAACGGACGCGATCTTAGGATCCGATAGTTGTTCGTAGGAGAATCCAGCTGAGTGGAGGTCATAAACCACGTTATAAGCCATCTCTGCTGTTGTGTTGAACTGACCGACCATCCGTGAGATATCTCTGTCAACATCGGTAGGAGTGACTCCACCAATATCAGATCCTCGAGTGCTGTAAGACAACTCGGCATCGATCTTCTGCTCCACCACGTTGCCGCCACCACTCGGGAGGTTGACGGTGCCCATCTCGACGGACACAACTGGAGTCGTATCACGAATAGGCGCATTAGCTGTCATTTTCGTACCCGCTAATCTGGTCGTGCCCTGATTGTCATCCCGTCTGCTGAAGTTGACTGTAGCCTTATACTCGACCCTACCAGGATCCAGATTCCCAACACGAGCAGCTAGCTGCGCAGGATCGATTGGAGGAGGATTCAGCAAGCTTTCGGTGCGGCCAACCAGTTCTACCTCAACGGTCTGCTCGTTGAGAACTGGTGGTGGTGTGCCTGTCTGCGTGTTTTCCCTAATCTCTACGCCACCTGGTGTAGGCGGAGGAGCAGATCCAGGTGCTCCTGGCATTCGTACCGATGGTCCGGTTGTTGGTGCACCACCGCCAGAAGGTCCATATCTGAATACGAGGTTGGTTCTTCCCGCTCCGCCGGCGTCGCCAGGAGGAGGTGGTGGTGGAGTAACTCCACCCAGATTGACATCACCAATTGGATTGTCGACACCAACTTCAACAGTTTGATCTGGTCCGCGGCCACCGCCGCCACCACTACTTGAGACGGAGCCAATGTCGCCGCCGCCACCACCGTAGCCGCCACCGCCACCGCCGCGGCCGCCACCACCACCACCACCGTAGCCGCCGCCACCACCGCCACCGCGCATATAAGGCGCGCCAACGGAGGCTACCGTGCGATGAGCTTGGAAGGCCGTTACGTATTGGCCTTGATCGGCTCCAGCACCAACACTGTTGGCAATGTCGTTAACCATTCTGACGTCCTTGCAGACTTCATCGCCGAAAACCGAGCAAAGAGCTGTAACGGTGTTGACCACTGAAGGCGGCATAAGCTGTGCTTCTCTACCGACCCACGCGTCAGCGATCATACTGTAGCCAGGGTCTCCATTATCCGGCATCTCTTCATTCTTTCTGGCTTCTAGATAGGCCGCGCATCCAGATACTGCAGCTCGTTGTTCGAACGGTCTCGAACGGAGCACAGATGGGTTGGTTGCAATACCTCTTGTGACTGGACCGATTGGGATGGCGTTCCTCACCAACATTTCTGTAGCCGGGATGTGACCCCAGTGCCAACTCGATTCAGGAGAGCCGGCATCGGTCATGATGTGCACGCCCCATGCCTGTTGCTGTGAAGTCATGTCACCATAACGCTGAGTGAGATACTCAGTGTAGGCGTTGCCAGGTTGGCCATTGACGTATGCTTCAGAACCTCTGACCGACTCGGTGTATAGAGCCTGTTGGAAGGACTGCTTGGCGTTGGATGTTTGAGCCCAGCTTCCGCCGTTGAACGACATGATACCTGCGGCCATTCGCTGAGCGAAGCCTTTCGGTTTGTCGGCTCCCGCATCGATAGCGGACTGTCGAGCAGCATCGTAAGCAACCGGATCGTTACCAACCAGAGTTGCATAACCAGCTGTCATCATTTGCAGGGCCAAACGATCAGGGTCCATATCTTCACCATGGCGAACATGGAAGGTCTGTCCCTTAGCGTTACCATACAGCTCTGCGCCGCCAGACATCGAGGACCCGAGAGTGACGTCCTGTGCTAGTCGGATGCCTCCGGAGATACCTCTTGGCGGTATCCAGCGATATTCTGATTGCTGATACTGATTCATTGGAACAACAGCTTGCGTGGTCTGGAGGCGCTGTTCGTGCGGGCTTTCCGGCGATTGTCCGTGCGGAGGTCTACCGTCTCCACCTCCACCGCCACTACCGCCACCGCTACCGCCGTCACCGCCGCCGCCGCCGCCACCGGTAGGAACACCAGCTCCGGAGTTGCTAGGCGGTCTGACAGGCTCATCGTCTGACCAATTAGGATCTCCACCTACGAAATTCTGCGTTCCTGCGGCGCGGGGAGGTCTTGGAGGTACGGTCACCACCACAGGAGAACCAGGAGCAGCAACGCTGGCAGCGGGGTTGGAAACCACTTCAACTTTGGGACCAGGGCCTGCGACGCTGGTTGCTGTTGCGGGCTTAACCTCAGCATCGACTCGTCCATCTACTACAGCTGGTGGCGCACCACTAGCAGTCACCACAGCGTTTGTATCGACTGCGCCAGTTTCTATACCGCTACTATCAACATTGACCGGTTTCGATACAGGAGCGCCAGGGCGACCCGAAACCGAACCAGCTAAAGGTGAAGTTGCCTGCGGAGGTGGAGCCGTTACTTCAATTCGGCCTGGCGTGGTTGGTGCTGCACCAGGAGCAACTTTCGTATCGGCGGTGAGGTCGCCCGGCCGCATTGAGTCGGGTGCGGTGACATTACCAGTAACATTGACAGGCGATCCGGTGCCATCGCCATCTACCGTCACTCCTGACGCACTAACTTCGCCAGGTTTGCGAGCTACTGGTGCCGAGAGGACAGCACCGCCGGTAGTGCCGACCGGATTCGTGGTCGGTTGAATCTGAACAGTACCTGGAGTTCCGGCAATGCCACCACCGATTGGCGGCTTGACTTCAGCAGTCAACGGAGCGCCATCATTGCGAACACCATCTGAAACAGGAGAAGCGACTACAGAACTAGTTGACGCACCAGAACTCGAATCGATAGCTCCGCCATCGGCGGTGACCATTGTTGGCAATCCATCAGGCCTTCTGCCGGGAGCAGCGACTGGGACTGGGACGGCCGGGCCTAAACCAATGCCCACGCTAGGGCTCTGTTGAACCTCTGCCCTCACCGGCGATCCGCCAGGCGCTAACCCGCCCTTATTATCTGTAACTATCGCACCGTCCTGCCGCAGAGCATTACCATCTGTAGGTGCTGTGACCAGCGATGCTGGTGCGCCCGTGGGCGAATCAAGCGGAGAGTCTGCTGCCGTCAACACTGTTGGATTATCCGTGCCGACCTTCCTTGTACCGGAAGGCGCAGGTACGACCATGGTTGGTCCGAGACCGACATTAACACCGCTACCGGCGATTTCGACTTTACCGGGGCCTGTCGCTGCGCCTGAGACCTGGGAGTCTGGACCTTTGAGCTGTTGTGCAGCAGCATCGGCGGTTCTGTCTCCTGTGACTCCACCAGCGGTACCAGTTGCCAGATTGGCGGTTGGAGGAGCGGTCGCTGAAGATGGATCTGGCTGGTCGACTGCCGCCACCTCAGAGCCAAGATAACCAGTAGGAGGTTCAATTCGACGAGCTGGAAGAACGACTACGCCGCCGGGGTTTATCTTGACACCACCACCTGTACCACCATCCTTGACCTCAGTGACGGTCGGTCCGCCTGTAGCAGGGCCGCTACCTGGTCCTGATGCCGCAGAGTTGACCAACTCCTGAGCGCCAGAAGGTCCGTCTGCTGCTGTTGTAAGTGGTTTTGCGACTGGCGGCAACGTCCTGGCATCTGGAGAGAGCGACGCAGAGTCGGCATCTTCGCCCATAATAGCTGTAGGATCGGCAACTCCACGTGTAGGCGAGCCGGTGGCTCTATCGAGACCCTGGAGTGCCTGATCTGATGATGTCACCGCGCCTGGTGGCTTGTTGTTAGCGCCCGGCGGCTTAACCGCAATGACTGGGACTACCGTAGGCGTTCCATCCGGTCCAGCGGCGCCTCCTATCGGCGACCTTGTCGCAGCCGAGGCAGCATCAGTTCCAGGCGGTTGGCCCGTTATACCGTTATCTGCGCCCCCAGTCTGAGATCCCGGAACAAGCCTGGTACCGCCAGGGCCGAGTCCGGCACCAGCACCAGTCTCTTGGTCAAGTTGTACCTCAATAGGTTTTCCATCTGCCGAAGTCCCGGGAGCGCCAGGGTTCGGATTAGTCCCATCTTTGTCGCCGGCCATTGCAGCCAGATCTCTCGCCTCGACTGAAGGCGCGACACCGCTGCCAGTTTTACCGCCTGTTGGGCCTACTGGGTTGATCTTCGTGTCGACTGGAGTCGTCACATCCGAGGCTGTAGCTGGACCATCACCTTTGCCGTCCCCACCTTTGCCGGGAGAGCCACCTGGGTTGAGGGCTTTACTGGCAGCAGCCAGGGCTGTAACGGTATCAACACCACCGGTCTTCGATGGGTCAGCATCTTTACTCTTATCATCTCCGGCTCCTGGAGTGCCACCACCAGTGACGATGTCCTTCTTCCCAGGAACAAGCGATTGAGGCGTGGTGGAAGGATCTCCATCCTTGGCACCGGGTCCGCCAGCTAAAGGAGCAGCTGTGGCGCTGTCGATCGTAGCGGCGGAGCCATCGGAATTAAGCTTTTTGGCTTCTTCGGCGGCCACTGCAGCGAGTCTTGACGCTTCATCCGCGGCCGGATTCGTTGCACTGCTCGGTGGGACACCTGGAGAAGCGGTTGAGGCGGCGGCAAGAACGGCTCCTCCAGCGGCGGCAAGACCACCAACTCCAAGACCCTTCTTAGCTGCATCGGCAGCTGCATCCGCCGGATTGAGCGCTGCTGCTGCAGGATCTGGAAGTCCTGTAGCGGTGGTGGGATCTCCTTCGCCTGGTTTCTTAGGAACAGGAGTATTGGTCTTGTCTCCCTCAGGTCCAGCCGGGTTTATTGGTTTGCCGTCGGCATCGAGTTTCGTTGTTCCATCACCTTTATCGCCCTTCGGAGGCTTAGGATCGTTGTTGACGCCACGGGACGCATCACGAATGCCCTTCAGAAGGTGCGGGTCTCTCGGACCATGCGCTAAACCTTTAAGTTCGGCTTTTTTGGACATTTCCGGACCGCGCGCCGCACCGGTGGTAGTGTCGCCACCGATGTACTTGGCGAGTTGCATACCACGTTGTTGCAGTGTATTGCCTAGAGATTTGCCGGCATTAAGTAGAGTTCCTGAGATCAAACCGGCGGAGATGAAGTCCGACATTGGACTGATCTGAGCACGCGCAAGGAATGATGGAACCTGGATCATCATCTGCAGGATGCCGACGGCAAGGATGATTTTGCCCCACGGATTGAAATCGGACAAAATCATGATGACGAATATCTTGAGCAGACCCACCCAGACAAATGTCCACAGGCTGACCTCGACAAATGACTTTACGAATCCGGAGGTGACGTTCTCAGTATCGGGGGTGGCGAAGAAAACAAGAAAAATAGGAGCGAACATATACTGTGCTGTGAGCAACGCCGTTTGAATCGCCTTCAATACAAGGATATAAACCAGCTCGGCGATCAAAATACCGCCCAATACAAGATAGATAATCAGTCCGACGAATGCGACCAGACCGCCGACCGTACCTAGTGCGATACCACCAGGTCCAGCGCCCAGAACACCACCGAATGCTTGACCAGCGATGGGAGCGGTTGCATTGGCGATTAAGCCGGCACCTGCCATGAGTCCCCCCTTAACAGCGGCGGCCATAGCGGCATCTAATGCCGAAACCTGATCGGAGGAGTTGAAATAGAGTGCCTTGATCATCTCGTTGGTGATCTGGATTTCGAAAGCATAAATAGTAGGCCATGCCAGCATCAGTCCAGATGTGAAGATCAGTCGGCCGACTGCACCTACAAGATTGCCGCCGCCTCTCCAAGCTGCTTCAGCCCAATACTTCCAGATGCAGAGAATAAAGAGCAAAAGCAATAAATCGACAGCAATACCGTACATGACGTCGGCGCCCTGTCTTATGAAAGGAGAGATGTCATCTCTGTTGCCACCGCCCGGAACATTACTCATTCCGTTGACGGCGATGTTCGGGTTCAATACAAAAATTCTGAGGAAGCCAGTCAGGAACTGAACTGTGTCCGACACCCAACCGTTGATGAACTCAGTCAACCACTTACCAATGAGCTGTCCAATGTTGGCAAAGAGGTTGGAGATAATGTCATCGCCCCAGAAAGTGTGGAGACCCATGTAGGTCTCGTTGTAATTTCTGAAGCCATCGGTGAGCAATGCTTCGACGTTGGTGATGACGATGTCTTTGTTCTGTTCGGCCGCCTGGTTGACGAAGTTGGTCGGCGGCTCGTCGGGGAAGCGGCGGGCAGTTGAGTCAGTGCGACGAGCTCCAGGGCTGAGAGCACCAGAGCCAGGATCGGAAGGCCATGCGCCTCCAGGAGGTGGCGGCTCAGTTTGTGCGAGTGCCGCCGAAAAGCAGAAAGGCGCGATCAGCGTGAAAAGCACTGAAAGCGCAACCAAAGTCTTTGCCGCTTGTCGATGTTTGGAGAGTAGGTGTTTGACTGACTTGAGCACGTGTGTGTTGGTTCGCTAAAGAAACGGGGTGTTTATAGCTTGCAGTTTATGATTGTGCGGGAAATCTGTCATTGGGGAAATTCCCATCAAGGGCGGGGATACGGTGGGGTTTCACGCTGATTAATCCGGGCATCCGTCGGATGTGCATTTGTGTGCGTTTTACGGGAAACAAAAAAGGCACTTCGGCGAAGCGCTGGTCAAAAATTTTATCTTCTGAATTTTAATTATTAATTGGTGGGACTAATCCAATTGCAAGGGTGGTGTAGTAAAAGACTTTTTTGATGAGGAGACGGATGCAAACCCACTTTTTCGTAGTGCCTATTTCGATATCGAACTGGACTCAGCGACGAACATATATGATCCCTTCCAGCGCCTTGTTTCGGTTCTCTGTCCTTGAAGAAAGCGCTCGTTTTTTCCCTAAGCGCCTCGTCCAAAAATCGATCCAAACTTCCCGTTTTATCTTGACGAACGTCCTCCCTTTTCCAAAGCCGCTATTTCGATATCGATTCAGACTTCGGGATTGCGTGTCTTTGGAATCACGGAAGGACCGGCGACATGTCGCCGATCCCACCGAGCCGTTCGACAAAAACTAGCTAGAAACTGATTGATGGAAATCAATTTCTCGAAACGGATCTTTCGTCGGCTTATAGACCGCCGCCGAGACCGCCGTAGTTGTTGATGGCGAAGGTACCGATCAAGTGAACCGCTGTCGGTCCGCCGAATCCAACGCCGAGGCCTTTCGCTACGTTCATCGCGGACTCGCCGCCGTCTCTTTGACCGAATGCAATCTTCATTCCGGCGAGGGAGGAGGGAACGGTCGAGAGAGCGGTGACTACGCGGGAGATATCGCGGGCGGTGTCATAACCGAAGTCTGCCAACTGTCCTACTTCGTTGGACTGACCGTAACGGGGATCTACAGGAGCGCCGACGAGACCTTGCGCATGAGCGGCCTGGTCATAAATTCCTACTGCCATGAGAACAAGCTGAGGAGCGAGGAGAAAACCTACGCGAGTCGCAACTTTGAATTTGTGGGAACCGGTGATTTTTTTCGCGAGGTTGTTAAGTTTAGACATGAGTAAAGCCTCCTAGTGAGAGAATCGAATGATTGTGGGGTAGCTGTGGTGATTAGTGTCTGACGATTTGACCGTATACATTTCCCTCAGACCGGGTTCCAGACGAGACTGGTTTTGTCGATCCAGGTACATAGTGCGAGCCTCCATAAGATGCAACTTGCGGAACAGCTCTCATCGCTGATGGTTGGGTAGGTTTCATCAAGCGACCAGCGACTGCCGATCGTGCATGTCCATGGGAGGAGTGGCGAGGCACCATTCGTCCAGAAAGACTATTTCTCGACGATGTCGGGTTAGCGACTTGTGGGGGCATGCTCATTTGCTGAGGTTGCTGAGCCACTACTGGTGCGGGTTGCATAGGATTGCCGAAGTTAGGGTTGAACGGTGTTGCCGGAGTTGCCGCCAACTGTTGTGGTTGCTGTTTTGGCACTATGCGGGGTTGACCAAACGAAGCGCTGGGCTGAACGTTGGTCGTGATCATTGGTTGAACTGGTTGCGGCTTGGGAGCCGGCTTCAAAAATTCTGGGCTGACACCTCCGAGGAAGCTTGAAGCCTTTGGCATCGAACCATGTCCGACACGCGTGCCGGATGGTTGTTGATTGAGATAGCGGCCTGGCTTATTCATTTCCTGCGTCTTCCACTTGTTGGGCTCGAACGCAAACCGAGCACCTTGAGCCATTGCCGGTTGTGAAGCACATGCGCCGACGACGGTCGCTGTAAGAGTGAATAGTGAAAGTTTAAAAATGCTCTTTTTCATGACGTTATCCTAGTATCGAAATCCATTACGCATCCCAAGGCCAGTGAGCGTCAGTCCAGTAAAGCCGAGTCCGAACAAGGAGTTGGGCCGTCTTACCAGACCGGTCAGCAATCCAGCACCAAGAGCGGAGCCACCGCTAAGGTTGTTGGCAAAGCCGCCTTTACGCATATCACGTCTCACGATTGGAACTCTGGATCCGCCTGTGAGTGTTTGGGTTTGACTGGAATTTCCGTATTGAGTGGAGTTTGAATTGTTTACCTGGGAAAGCCAGTCGGGTTGACCGATGGCATATTGACCCGGCATCGATGGAGTATTGTATGGAGTGGCTTGCTGACCGAAATTTCCACCCACACCACCCATTGCTGGATCAAGCTGCGGCATCTGATTGGACAACTGCGTATTCCCCATAAGCGAATCGAACAACGCTTTACGCATGCCCTGGGCGGTCTGAACGCCATTTGCAGGGTTGAGATTCATATGCGCATCCGGCGGTTTAGCCGAGAGCTGGCCCGGGGTGGCACTCATCATCATCTGTCCTGGCATTCCTGGTGCACCGTTATCGGGTTGAGGCACCACATCTGGAGGCAAGAAAGAATCTTGATTCGGGATCATCCCCTGGGGTTGTTGTTCTGAGAGCATCGGCTGGGTTTCAAATCCTTGTGCAAAAGCCGGATTGAGAGCCAGACTCGACAAGCCGACAGTCAAAACGACTGCAAGCAGGGCTTGCTTTAGAGTCGCATTGTTTGTCGCTGTGCCGTTGTTTTGCATTTTGCTCTTTTCTGAACGCGGGGTGCGGTCGAACGTATGCAGAATAGTACGAAATTCCGACCAGTACTGAGAAGCGGTGAATTTCCCACCCCTATGGGAGAATCCCCACTGCCCCCTTCTCTGCGCGCGTAATAAGAGTCGACAAGGTGCAAACACGGATAGCATGGGAGTAAACAACCTCTTGAAAACATGGAATTTGGGGAGATTTCTCGAAGATCTGGTTCGAAAAAGTCTACAAACTTGAGATTCAGGTGACTTGCAATAGAACTTATTTTTCACTCAGATCTCCGACATGCATCTAGGAGTGCTCCGAGGACAGTACGTCAACGGTGCGCAGCGGTGGCAGTCAGAGGTGAGACGCAGACTGGACATCTCAACGTCGGTGTGGCGCGCAGGAGCTGGGAGCCGAACTCCGGCGGGGACGGAGCGGACTCGCTCGGTGCCGGAGAGACGCGGCTCTCCGCACTCGCCCTTGCGACTCCGGCCGGAACCGAAGCCCATAGAGTGACAACATCCCATACTGACGGACATCTCAACGGGTCTGGCGCGCAGGAGCTGGAAGCCGAGGACGGAGCGGCGGACTCGCTCGCTGCCGGCGAGACGCCGTTCCACTCGCCCTTGCGACTCCGGCCGGAACCGAAGCCCGAGGAGCAAGCCTACGTTCATGGCTGCTCTCCAGCGTGGTTGGCTCCCGATAGGAGCCGTGGCCGCTCTCAGCTGACCGCTCGACTTCCGATACGAGCCAACTGCTACAGCTGGACCTCGACAGGCCCGCAAGAAAATCCGTCAGATCCGTTCAAATCTGTTCAGACTAGTCGGGGGGACTATGTGAGTCAGTCCTTATATATAGATGTTCGAATGACCAATTCTCGAGGTGGTTAAACCGACGCCTCAAGAGATGACTGAAGTGTTTGATGCCATCCATTCTCTGGATGAACTAAATTCCGACTGATGTGGCTTCCGAAACGTCGCATTGGGTTTTATCCCGAATAATTGAATTGCGGCGACGTCTAAAACAAGAGCGATTAAAAAAATGTGGCGACTTAAATGAATGTGGCGACTGAAATTGTCGTGGGCGACTTTATCTTATTGATTGGGCGACTCGAAGGGTACGGATTGGACCGGCAGTTGCCTGCCGATCCTACCGAGCCGTTCGACAAATTTTGCTTTCCCGGTCAAATGCGAGGCTTATAGACCGCCGCCGAGACCGCCGTAGTTATTGATAGCGAAGGTGCCGATCAAGTGAACCGCTGTCGGTCCGCCGAATCCAACGCCCAAGCCTTTGGCTACGTTCATTGCAGATTCACCGCCGTCGCGCTGACCGAAGGCGATCTTCATGCCGGCGAGAGACGAAGGTACTGTCGACAATGCTGTTACGACACGTGAGATGTCGCGAGCGGTGTCATAACCGAAGTCTGCCAATTGACCTACTTCGTTCGATTGCCCATAGCGGGGGTCCACTGGTGCCCCCACTAATCCCTGAGCATGAGCTGCTTGGTCATAAATACCAATGGCCATGAGGACGAGTTGAGGAGCCAGGAGGAAACCTGCGCGGGTGGCAACCTTGAAAGAGTGAGAAGAGGTGATCTTCTTACTGATTTGCTTTAGGGTCTTTGTTGCCATTTTGAACCTCCTTGAGTTCTTAATGAAATTGAGTCTGGGTGAATAAAAAAGTTTCCGTGCGGTCTGTGGTGGTGTATCTACTTCCTTAGAAGTTCGTGATGATTGCCGTAGGCAGTAGCCTCTGATCAATCTTCTGTGGGTTGGTGTTAGCAGGATCAAACTGCGTGTAAGGGAATCCGAAGTCTGTCGTCTTGTTCGAGAAGATGGGCACTCTTCTGAGACCTTGACCGAACTCGGTAGTCTGCTGAGCAGTCAAACCAAGAATGCCGTTTTGTCTCGTGGATGACAGACCGTAGTCTTGCACCGTGGATCCGGTCGGAACAATCGCGCCACCAGCCTGGAAGCGTTGACCGCCGCCCAGTTCTAGCGAGCTATTTCTCCAGCCGTTGCCGGTCGGTACGCCGGTTACGGCGCCAAAACCAGCCCATGGTCCAAGTCTTTCAATGTTGTCTTGGCTGCCGTCGACGGCACCGCCGCCAAGAATGCTGTTCCTACCTCTGTATGCATATTGATGGCTTTCCTGACCACCGCGCCGAACTGTCGGTACGGAGGTGTTGAAGCCGCCTGTTCCTGGGATTCCACCTGCAGGATTGATATTGATCTCATCAGCAGGATTGAAGGATCCAATTGGAGCCTGCATGGAGCCTGGGTCTGGACCAGGGGTGGAGGGCGGAGGCGGAATGAATGGTGTCAATGCCGGTCCCAATACTCCAGGAGGAGACTGCAGAGCTGGATTGAACGGAAGTGGAAGACCTGAAAAGTTGTTGTCGATCTGGTTTGCCGGAATCGACGGAACAGAAGGAATCAGTGTGACAGGCAAGCCTGCGTTGCCGGGTGTCACCGGTGCTGGTGTGGCACCGTCGCCGAATGCGGGCGGCTGACCTTCAGGCGGTGGCACAAAGGGTGGTGCGCTCGGCGCGCCGTCTATCAACGGCGTACGCAGAGTCTCAACCGGAGCAACTGGTGCAGGTCCTGGTTGAACGGGTGTGCCGGGCCAGGGCTGCGCTTGAGCGGCTGGCGTCACCATAATGCTCAAGGTGGCAGCTGCAAGGATTGTTGATAGAATCGTGGACTTAATCATTGTCGGCCTCCTGAAGCCTTAACAAGAACTAGTAGGGAGCTATGGTGAGCCGAGCTCTCTGTTTGGAGAACATGGTTCTATTTCCATTGAGATCGGTAGAAGCCTGAGCGCCTGGAAGACTCTCGCCTCGTCGTGGTTGACCTTTTTGCGGTTGGTTTAGGTTACGAGGACCGTCTTCGGAAGACTGAGGCATTTTGGCCAGATCTGGCTTTTCACGCAGTTTTTCGCCAAAATCCGTGATGGTAGATCCGCCACCGCCGCGTCCGAAATCTCTGGAAGATTGGGCGCCCCATCTTTCAATAGGGGCGTCGCCGGAGATTCCGCCACCGGGATTGATATTGGTGACGGCGACAGGGGGTGGACCGAAATCCTGGGGTGAGTCGATGATGCCTGGGTCGGTCGCATCGAACTTTGTAGGTGGAGTGAGGTACCCAGCAGCGGCTGCTGTCGCTGCGGCCTTACCTTCCGGACCTGGAGGTATGAGAGGCATAGGCACATGCGACGGGGGTGGTAAGATCGGATACCCTAGATGTCCAGGGTTGATACCGAGAGGTGTGTCACCATCGCCGATGGGCGGTGGCTGTCCTTCCGGTGGTGCTGTGTACGGTGGAGAGGTCGGACCTGACTCCACATTAGGAAAGTACATGTTAGCGTCTCCGTCGAAACTCGGATTGGGATTCAATACCTGAGCCTCGACCGAACCCGTGAGCGAGACAAAAGCAATCGACGCTAGCGTCGCCGCCAGTGCCGTTACTCGAATTGAGGCTTGTCTCTTGTTCACAGAACGCTCCAATGCTGGTATCCGCTTCGGCAACCGCGACAGTCGTCGTGCGGATCACTCCATCGACAATAAAGTTACAGCCTGGCGCAATCGATGTCTGCCGGTGGATTTACGCACGGCCCCACGGTTTTTCCCACTCTATGCGTCAAAAAACTTGAATTCCTTTGTATACAGCAGTTGTCGAGTGGACTAAGCACCCGAAATCTGACCGGAAGGTCCCTGTTGATTCAGCCCTCCTTTTCGCCATGAACGACCGGTGTCGACCATCTGCATCCGCCACTTGGACCGTCGGCGTCTCGGGATCCGCATTGCCGAGCGCCCGGCGTCTTGCAATCCGCAATGCGGAGCGACTGCGTCTCGCCGGCACAGAGCATGTGCGGATACCCTCAGGTTCGAGTTCTGAAATCCACCAGGTCTCTCGCCAGCCACGACAGTACGAGTGGCGGCCCAGCATCGAACGTCTGGCTAGTTGTGGAACCGCCCGAGAGAAATACCAATGCCACCTTGAGGAAGGAAGGCAACTACCATGACAGGTCCCGATGTCGCCCGCACGGAAAAAAAGCAAAAGCAGAAACCAACCAACCAACCAACCAACCAACCAACCAACCCAAAAATACCAGCGCCCCGTCAAAGCACCACATCCGAGGAGCGACTCCGGCGACACTTGAACATTCCTCGCGCATTCAAGCATCATCATGACGAACGGTTTTCAGAATCAGGCAGAGTATCCCGATCGAAAACACTGATTCAATCCGTAGTGCCATAGACAGATTTCAGCAGCGTTCTATTGAACGTCGAACGCCGAATCTCAGAGGTGCTGGTACCAGATCAAATTCGCCGGTAGGGTTGAGCGGTTCTTCATGCGCAAATGGTCAACATTGGCGGTTTGGTCAAGTAATTCTTGCCGAATTAGAAACATGGAATCATTACGCATGTACGGTATCGCTAGATGCCATATGTGGTGGCATCAAAATGATACCAACGGCCGATAAAAAGGCTCGAAATTCATTACTCGACTACTCAGGCACCACCCAAGGTGCCATTAAAAATATCTTCGATTACTGGTATTAAACTTCCGGATCAAGTACTGGCGATCAATTTGGTGCCATTGGTAGTACTTCAGACGGTGGCAAATTCTTTTTACAAAGTTCTGATTTGCCGTTATTATATTGACCAAGAAAGGGGGGTCTTTGTGAGCACGCAACCTGAATTAGCCACCGAATACAACACTACGTTTACTACCCCAGACAATGGACATGAGGGCGCCGTATCGTTAGACGGCCTCGAGCACATCTTCAAGTGGGCATCAGAGGTGGTGTCAGACGGAGAAGACGAACGGCTAAAGTTGGCGAGAGAAAAGCGCGTACGTCGCCAAGTTCTCGAAGTAGTTAGCCAATACCAACAGCAACGAATAGCTGCCAAGGGAAAAGAAGAGATCGCGTATCTCCAGAGACGAGTAATCGCACTGTTACAAAAAGTGCAAGAGCTCACCGAAGAGAATGCAGCCGTCAAGCAGGTGATGGTCAGTCAGTACTGGTCTATACAACGAGTTCCTCAACTCGAGCTGCAAATCAAGCAGTTGAAGTCAATCGAGTTTGAGCGCGAAGCAGCGGTCATCGAAAGACGATACCTGATGGATGCACTTGCAAAATTGAAAGTTGAAAGAGACTTTTTGGAAGACACCCTAGTGTCCGCCGAACAGGAAAATGTTCGCCTGGCGAATTTGTTAAAGGATACAAAGAGTGACCTGCAACAAGTTCGCGACAAAAGATGGTGGCATGTGTTCACCAATCTGTTCAATCGTGATACCAAATGCGAGGGCAAGTTGGCCTGATTAAGCCATTTGCAATCGTTGTGAAAGGGGAATCGATCCTAACTAATTAACGTTAGCTTTTGAAAGTTTACTCCAGCAGCACAGGCGGTCGGAAGGATCGGTTCACCAGTACGTTTAGTACCGGTGAACCGGTCCATTTTTGCTATCTTTTTTACGAAAGACAACATAGTAAAACACCTCCACTTGACTTACCGGAAAAACAGCGATCGATAGTTAGGAAAACGAGGAGAGTTTGATTTACAGCGGACTTTCAAGCAATCCAGGAAGAAATCTCAAGTTTGATAAGCACCAATTTCTTCGGACTAAGCGAACTTCAAATGTCTCGCGCCCGCCTTTTCAAATTCGCAAGCTATAGTCACTTTCAGACTGTTCGAAGATGACCGTCTCTAGTACCGCAATCATTTTTTCACGGTTTGTTGAGATGTCGATATCGCGAGATGTTCGCTTACGGTTGACAGCAGTTGATTCTCGAAAACGAATCAGCGGTTTTTCCGCAAGCCGAGATCAGCGCTTCACGGCATCCTTGAGCCTACCTTCGAATCCGCGGGCAGTCGGTTGATAATATTTCCGATTGCGGAGCTCTTTTGGCATGCACTCCATCTCGGTTTTCGCATCTTCGTAATCGTGCGCGTATTGATAGCCTTTTCCATAACCGATGTCTTCCATAAGTTTGGTAGGCGCATTGCGAAGGTGCAGCGGAACTGGATGTTGCATTGTGTTTAACGCATCGCTCGCCGCCATCCCATATGCGCGATAGACCGCGTTGGATTTCGGTGCCAAGGATAAAAACAAAACCACTTGTGCAAGGGCGAGTTTCGCCTCGGGCATGCCAATCAACTCTACGGCACGCATTGCTGCAACCGCCTGCTCGAGCGCTTGCGGAGCTGCCAGCCCCACATCCTCCGACGCGAACCGAACCAATCTGCGAGCGACGTACAAAGGATCTTCACCGGCTTCCAACATTCTAGCAAGCCAATACAACGACGCATCAGAATCGGAATTTCGAATTGATTTGTGCAATGCCGAAATGATGTTGAAGTGATGCTCGCCATCTTTGTCATACTTCAAAACAGCCTGTTGGATTGCTTCTTTGATTGTTCGCTCACCGAGTTCCTTCTGACCTCGCTTTTTGGCGAGCATGACGGCAAGCTCCAGGCTATTGAGCGCGGTTCGCGCATCGCCGGAGGAATATACGGCCAACTTATTCAACATCTCATCGGAAGCAACGATGTCTTCGTTTCCCAGACCACGCTCTCGATCTGTCAATGCGCCTTTCAATATGGTCTGCAACGATTCCAGACTGAGTTCTTCGAGTACAAAAACTTTCAATCGTGAGAGCAATGCTGAGTTGATTTCGAAGGAAGGATTCTCCGTCGTCGCACCAACCAGGACGATTGTTCCGCTCTCAACGTAGGGCAAGAAGGCGTCTTGCTGCGCTTTGTTGAACCTGTGAATCTCATCGACGAATAAAATCGTGCGACGACCTTCAATATTCATAAATGCTTCGGCTTCCGCCATCACGCTTCGAATCTCCTTGATACCGGAGATCACAGCTGAAAACGCAACCCAACGACTTTCCGTTTTGTTGGCGATCATGCGTGCCAACGTCGTTTTTCCAACGCCAGGAGGTCCCCAGAGAATGAAGGAAACCAGCTCTCCGCCATCTGCCATCTCGCGAAGAACACCATCGGTGCCAAGCAATCGCTCCTGACCGACAAACTCATCGAGGGTTCTGGGACGCATCCGCTCTGCAAGCGGCGCTTTTCGGTTCTTTCCTTCCATATTCTTTCCTGCCTGAGACACAAGGCTAGCAGATAATGCGGTTCCCCTTAATTAAGTGAATTACAGAAGTTTTTACAAGTGGAAACCATCAGCAGTCATGACCGTCCTCGTCAAAAACCTCATGGCTAGAAAACTCATGGAAAAGATCTATACGGTTCATCTGATTTTGATTATAGCTTTGCTCACCCCACTGGCAGCGCTGGCAGCGGATCCTCCAGAGACCAAGGTCAATCTGAATGACTCGAAAATTACTAAAGAGGAAAAGAAGCTTGATGAAGCCCAGACGCAAAAAGCCAATCGATTTGCTGGACGGCAGACAGAAGTCATCAATAAGGTACCGGAGTTCAGGTTTCCACTGAAGACCTGAAAGAGAATCCAAAGAAAAAAGGGGTTTCTATCAATCCAGTTCGTTGGTTTTTCGGTCCGGTTATTAAGCTGCAAGAGCAGACCGTGAGATTGCAACAAAAAATGATGAAGCTCACAGGGTCTATCGCAGCACTGCAGCCGGCCATGCTCAATCTGCAACAGCGGGTGGAAAGAATGGGCGGTCAAATGAAGGCAGTTCAAAACGAACTGTCAGATGTGAAACACCAGATGCACACAATCTCTGGTCGGTTGGATCAAACCGTAACTCACATGAAAGGTGTCGACGAAAACATTGGAAACGTATCTAAGCAAATGAGTTCCGTGCAGTCCCTTTTGACCAGTCGCTATCGTCAAACTCGAACTTCGGCAAGATATGCCTTCAACTCCTGCGCCGAGCTGTACCGCAGCGCTTGCTCTTTGCGCAAGGTCCGCATAATGATTCCCTGAAGAATAGGAGGGGAATTCTTGCCGAGATCGGTTCTACCAATGTGAATTGGATCTTTGAAAATCTGATGCATAAGAGCCTCGTTGATCGTCTCCGCATCAATCGGCGGGTTGCCAGTCAGCGTCTCGTACATCAGACATCCTAGAGAATAGATATCGGAAGAAGCATCGAGTTTTGTACCACGACATTGCTCCGGACTCATGTACAGTGGACTTCCATAAATGAAGCCGGGCTTCTGCATCTCGAGATTGTAACCCGCCAGATCCCTCGTCAGGACAGCAGTTCCGAAATCGAGAATTCTGGCAACCGGTTCTTCAGAACCAATTCCAGAGACCAAGATATTGCTCGGCTTCAAATCTCTGTGAAGTACACCCGATCGATGAGCATGCTCGAGACCGTCGCAAAGCTGGATGAATAGCGGCAGCGCTTGCGCTGGAGTCAAGGCGCCGCGCCTTTCGATAGCACGCGAAAGTGTTTCGCCATTACAAAAGTCCATTATCATGAAGGCTAAGCCTTTTTCGGTCACACCAAAATCCAGGACAGACACGATGTTGGGGTGAGTGAGGAAAGAAGACGTGATTGCTTCATTTCGAAATCTCTGCAGGGCATGTATCTTCCTGGCGTTGTTGGGATGCATTATTTTGATTGCGACCATCTTCAACATAAATCGATGCTTCGCCTTATAAACAGTGCCTCCAGCACCGGAACCGAGAACAGAAAGAATCTCGTACCGATCGGCAAAGATTGTTCCAATTAAATTATCAAGCCTGGTTGGAGCACCATCATATGCGCAGTTTCGTTTGGCCAACGGCCAGCTGCTATGACACTTCGGACAGATGCGCGAAAGGCGATGCTCAGTACTCGCTCGCAGGTGTCGCGAGCTGGATTTCGACTCTGCCATGTCACTCCTGCTCAAGGATAACTTCGTCATCAACCTTTGCGAGTGAGCGTAAATCTGATTAGAATGAACTCCCAGATCGCTGGCGATACCATCGAGGTTTGCACCCTCCAGTATCATATTTAGTATCTTCAATTCCAATTCTGTGAGTGAGGTTTGTCCATCGAGACCTGGATCGATTAGCGATAGATGCGATATGACATCATTGGCGATATCATCACTCAGCCAAGTGCCATGGTTACAAACCGACTTAATCGCGCAAAGAAGTTGATCGGTATCTGCTTCTTTGACGCAATAGCCGTCCGCCCCAGCTTTGAGCGCCGCCAGCACCTGCCTGGTCTCAGCCCTGCTACTCAAGATAAGAACACGCGAATTGGTTGCCGACTTGATCCGTTCTGTTGCAACCAAACCGTCGAATCCCGGAAGACCGATATCCATGAGCACAACCGACGGTCGATGCTCGATAGCAGCCCGAACCGCACCTGGTCCGTCTCCAGCCTCACCCACTACACTGAGCTCGTCTACGCCTTCCAGCGACAGTCGCAAACTCAGTCGCAGAAGCTCATTGTCTTCTGCAATCAAAAGGCTGATAGGTTTCATAGTCCTTGCGCCATTATGCGCAGTTTGCATAGGTCAACACCCTCCTAACCGCTCACACTTCGAAACGCTAGAGGATTCGCACCAGCGAGCAACAGCATCTACCGTGCCCGCCGGCACAGATCCAAGTAGACCAAGAAGTATGGTCAACGCCTGACGATCACATTGTCGCCAGAATTTCGTATGTGGTGTTGATATGGTCGGTCGTGTGGTTGGTGGCTCTGCTCGATGTCGGTCGCGACTCATGGTATGTCACTTCCTGTGAATTCAGATTGAAACTTCTCTGATCACTCCGACACAATCCAGAAGGTGGGATGCGGCTGGCTTATTCAGCACAGAGTCTCCATTACGTTACTTATCACGCCCGCAGATTCCCCGCTATCCCTCGTACGTGAAATCAACGTGAAGGTTTCTTGAAAATTTTGAAACGGTGCATTTGCAGCCCGTCTTCATATCAAAGCCCAGACAATCTCGACTTCAGGATTCGTAACAGAAACCTGTTAAAGTCAGCTAGCGACCCGAATCAGGATTCTACCGTTGAGAACATAGTATTCAGATTTCGATTGAAGTTAGTTACTGACCCGGGTTGAGAAGATCAGATTGACCACCGAAACTCTCAAGCTGTACAAATTGGCAGTCTCACTCACCGATAACGCGAGGTCAGAATCTTGAGCATTGAATTCGAAGTACTCAGATTTTGAACTGACTCTCTGGACTAATCCACAAGATTCGAAATACTTGAGCCCGCTGCTAATGCAGAGCCTCAGCCAGTTCATCGGCACACAGCGGCTTTCCGCTGGGATGCGGAGGTCACGCACAACGCCATCGGCATCGCTGTTCACCGCGAGAGAAAGAGAATTGAACCTTATGGATTGACGATTCGCGCTCTACGGGGGCTCGGTTACAGAATTGAAGAATCGGTCTGACAGTTCGATTCGAATACCATCTGGAGCGAGCGGACGAGGTACAACCGTTGTAGTGACCTTCCCTGCCCTGAGCTTGAATGCCACGCCCCTAACTGTTGTTGGGGAAGACAAACTCAACTAGCCACCGAACGCCGAAAAGATTGCGGGACAAAGCGTAGCAAGAAAGGCAATAATCATCATCCAGGTAATGGTCTTATGATGTTTTCGAAAGAAATCACCGTTCATCTGTTTTTGGTCCCAAAAGATCTCACTATGAAAAAGATTACCATAGACCGAAATTCGAAGTCTTGGAGCCACCTAAGGTAACGACGGTGGACCTCGATCGCCCATAAATAAAAGCCTGGGATTCTTGAGGCTGATCGCTAAATTACTTAATTTTGGTTCGATTTTTGGTCACAGTCGCTTAGGAAAAACCAGGCGGGTTCATCAAGTGCAAGGGAGCAAACAGGGCACTAGCGGAGGCGTTCACTATGGTCCTCCCAGGTCCAGTTCGATGTCGAAATAGCCGCTTTGGAAAAACTGAAGACGTTCGTCAAGGTAAATAGCAAAGTTTGGTTCGATTTTGGAACGAGGCGCTTAGGGAAAAATTGAGCGCATTCGTCAATCCCACATGACCGAACAGGGCACTGGGTGAGCGGTCCGCTATGCTCCTCCCAAGGCCAATTCGATGTCGAAATAGCCGCTTTGGAAAAACTGAAGATGTTCGTCAAGGTAAATAGCAAAGTTTGGTTCGATTTTGGTACGAGGCGCTTAGGGAAAAAATGAGCGCATTCGTCAAGCCCAGGGGACCGAACACGGCACTGGGGGAGCGGTTCGCTATGTTCCTCCCAGAGCCAATTCGATGTCGAAATAACCTCTTACGAGAGCATCGACGACCACGAACAACGGGCAGGATTGGCGCAGCCTTCGACAAAAGCTTCGCAAAAACTGCTCATTGCACGGACAGTTTCGCTTCGGCAAGTACCTAATAGGTTCCGATTCAGATGAGGAGGGCAATACCCCGAACGAAGCCCGGAATGCAGCTCCGTAAAGCTACACCGGAACGTAATTCCGGAACGCTTACTCCGGAACCCAACTCCGGAACCCTCTGGACGTGAGTCGGAACGCAATCAATCCGGAGATTCCAAAACTTCCTCATCGGCTTGCTGCGCTAAAGAATCGGCAGATTCGGCTTCGCCGGGCGCAGGATGGAGCTGCGAGAAAATATTAACGGCTACATTGCGAGGCAGGCCAGGCACAGCCAGAAGCGCGTCACTCGTCGCCTCCTTCAGATTGGCAAAGGTGCCGAAATAGTCAAGCAGCAACTTTCTACGCGCACTCCCGACACCTTTTAACATATCCATCTCAGACTTGAGCGATCGTTTCGCTCTGACTTTTCTATGGAAGGTCACTGCGAATCGATGCGCCTCATTGCGCACGCGCTGAAGGAGATACAGAGCCTCGCTCCTCCTCGACAACAAAACCGGTTGGCTGCGGTAAGGGAAGAAAACCTCTTCATGCCTCTTTGCCAGACCAATAATATCAAATGGTTCCTTTGGAAGACCCGCCTGTTCTAGCTCGGCGAGCGCCTCTAGCGCGGCGCCGAGTTGTCCCTTGCCACCATCGATGATGACTAAATCTGGTAGCGGTTTTCCCTCTTGCAGTAAGCGAGAATATCTCCTGCCTACAACCTCTTTCATCGATGCAAAATCGTTGGGCTCTCCGCCTGTAACTGTCTTTATCTTGAAGGTCCTATAGTCCTTCGTCTTCGCCTGACCTCTCTCAAAGACGACCATACTCGCGACAATATCGCTCCCTTGTATATTCGAGATGTCAAAACATTCAATGCGCTTCGGGAGTCGCGAAATTCCCAACTCCTCCTTCAGCCGCGAAAGAAGAGCCTCCGACTTCGCATCCATCTCTTCCTCTCGATGTACGAACTCATACTCAAGCGATTGTTGAGCATTTTTTTTCGCCATCTCGATCAGATTGACTTTCGCTCCCCGCGACGGAACAAAAACCTTGACCGATCGCTGAAGCTTGCTCGTCAACAGCTCCTCAATCGCCGGCAAGTCTTCCAACGGATGTTGCACGATAACCTCTGTCGGTACATAGACATCTTCGCACTGCGCGTAGTACTGATCGACAAAGCTCTGGAAAGCCTCGTCCCATCCTGTCTTTTCGGTTAGCGTAAGACACATGGTCTCGGACGAGACGAGCTTACCTTCGCGTACACGCATTATACAAGCAGCCAGAAGCTTCTCTGTATGAGCCTCTGCAACCACATCGCACATGACCTTCTCGTTTTCGAAAAAGACTTGCTGCTTTTCGATCACTGTTTCGAGAGCCTTCAACCGATCGCGTATTTTCGCGGCTTGTTCGAAATCCAGTTCGTCAGCCGACTTCTCCATCTCGGTGGTCAACTGTTGAACAACCTCAGATTGTCGTCCAGATAGAAACATCTCCACCTGTTTAACCATTGAATCGTAAAGCTCTTCGGCAACCATGTTTTGACACGGAGCCAAACACAGTCCAATGTAATAATTCATACAGGGCCGATCTTTGAACAACGGCTTCTTTCGCTGGCGCATCGGGAAAACTTTGCGCAGAACCCGCACTGTCTCCCACATTTGACCAGTCTCGACATATGGCCCGAACACCTTGTTCTTGGGATGTTCTTTTCGATAGCGCACCGGATCTCGCACCATAATCAATCGCGGATACGAAACATCGTAAGTAATTGCCAACCAGGGATAGCGCCGATCATCTTTAAGCGCGATGTTGTATCTCGGCATATGCTGCCTGATCAAAGTCGCTTCCAGAAGCAGTGCCTCTTTCTCGGAATGAGTAAGAATCGTGTCGAGCTTCGCCACCTTCGGCATCATCACATGCAGCTTCGGGCGCTCGCGCCAGGCGGTTTGATTCCAATAGGACTTCACCCGATTCTTGAGAGAAAGGGCTTTCCCGATGTAAACGACCTCGCCTTCCAAGTTGCGAAAGATATAGACGCCTGGCTCGTCAGGGAGAGCGGACAGTTGCCTTTTTAAATCCTCGGTAAGTTCGAAATCAGTCATTTCAGTTCGGTTGTTGAAGCACTTGCAATTCAGAGGGCGATTGTACCCGGCTTGGTCGCCCATTTGATTAATTGACAAAACAGGTCTACATAACAGACTAATGCATGACACGCATTTTGCGGTCTACTTCAATCAACGAGAACCGATCTATTCTCTCGTTTCTGCTGCGGGGTTTCGGAATTCCAGCTGCGAAGGCTCCAGCATGCGCTGGCCACTTAATCATTTAATGTGAGCTTCTAAACGCAACGAGACCGTTTAAATCAGCGGTGTCATGCCGACAGGAAAATCACCAAGCGCCCTGAAATCAATATCGTCTTTCTTCTTTGTCTTACGAGGAGGCAAATCGACACCAGGCATTGCTAGTAGCAGCGCTTCGCTCAATGTTTCGACACCGATGATCTCCATTTTCGGAACACCACCAGAGAGCGGCAGATTGCTTTTGGGTACGATTGCCTTTTGAAAACCGAGTCGAGCGGCTTCTTTTACGCGACGTTCGAGCGACACGACAGCGCGCACCTCGCCAGTCAATCCGATCTCGCCTATAAAAATTACCGATGAGTCGACGGAACGATCGAGTGCGGAAGTAGCGATGGCAACGCTCACACCAAGGTCGCCCGCGGGATCATCAATGTCGAGTCCGCCGACAACATTAACATAGATATCGGATCGAGCAAGAGAGAGCCCAACTTTTTTCTCTAGAACAGCAATTGTTTGAAGCAAGCGATTACCGTCGCATCCGTTGGCCAGGCGCCTAGGCGCGGAGTAAGTGGTGGCACTTACCAGTGCTTGAACTTCAAGCAATAAGGTTCTGCTCCCCTCACCGCTGGCGATAACGGCTGTGCCGGAAGGAGCTTGTGTCTGCCCTAACTTCTTAAGTCGGTCGCCGAGTAAGAACTCGCTCGGATTACCGACCTCAACCAGACCTTCTCCAGTCATTGAGAAGATGGCAATTTCGGATGTGGATCCGAATCTGTTTTTCATCGCGCGCAGAATTCGCAGCTGTCTTGTTCGATCGCCCTCGAAGTGGAGCACCACGTCGACCATATGTTCAAGAACACGAGGTCCGGCAATAGACCCTTCCTTCGTGACATGTCCTACGAGAATAGTTGCGATATTTGATGCCTTGGCAGAGTTAATGATTAACTGCGCTGATTCGCGAACCTGCCCGACAGAACCGGCAGCACTCGTTAATTGTGGATGAAACACAGACTGAATGCTGTCAATGATTGCTACACCATCAGAGAATTCACGCATGCTCTCCGATAGTTTGATCACGTCCTGCTGAGTGTCAACATGGACTTTGCAATCATCCATCTTCAAGCGGCTTGCTCTGATTCGCACTTGCGATGCAGACTCTTCGCCTGCCAAGTAAAGTATCCGTTGTCCGGCACTAACGTGCCTGGCAACCTGCAACAAAAGAGTTGACTTGCCAATTCCCGGATCACCTGCAAGTAGTATTACTGCGCCCGGAACGAAGCCACCTCCGAGCACTTCATCAAGTCCTGGTATTCCTGTCGCGATTCTTTGTGATCCGGAAGCCTTAAGATCTTGTAAAAGCGTGGGCTTTGAATTGCCTCCATTGTCAGGAGGCGAAACCGCGCGGACGATGCCTCTCGGAGAAGCACTTGAAGAGTCGAACTGTGAGAGCTCTTCAACCATAGATCCCCAACTCTCGCATTCGGTACATCGCCCAAGATATCCGGATGTCTGAAAGCCGCATTCCTGGCAGACCCAGCGTGATTTCGCTTTTGCCATAACAATCTCCATTGCACCAAGCTATTGTAACGGTTGGTTGAATTAAATCGGTTATACTCATGTCATCCCTGAAGTCCCCACATTGATCAGACCCACGTTGTCATTGGAGGTACAAATGTTAAATCGCTCGGTGCTGATAGCAATGGGAGCAGCCCTGATAGCAGTCACTGGATATGGTCTTGCAGGCATGACAGATAGCGCATCGATCGCCTGTGCAGAAAAATCAATTAAGGCATTTTTTCAAAATCCAGAGACATTGTTTCAAACTAAGCAATCAAGCTTGGTTGTCGCACAAAAGTACGGCGGAACCGACCCCCATGGTCCAGATCCGCATGGAGATGATCCTCACGATGAGGTCCATGATCCCAAGCTACCCGCCAACGCAGAACGCAATTTTGGAAAAGCGCCAAAAGATGTGTATGGCGATACTGTTCCAAACAGCCAACAGCCCTATTAATTAGATCCCACTTGTACTGTAACCGACTGGCCACTCTGCTTCCGTCAGAGTGGTTTGTTATTCTGCAATCTTGTTATTCTGCTATAAAGAATAGGTAAATCAGTCAGGGCCTCTCCTAAACATGATCCTGCAATCGCCCGGCGCAATCTTTTTCAAGTTGGGATTCCTCACCATCCGATGGTACGGAGTCCTTATTGCAGTTGGATTTCTGGCAGCAGCGTTCATGGCGAATCGACTTGCCGACGCATGGAAGATCGATCGAGAGCAATTGACCAACTGCGCACTAATATCCTTCATCGGCGGGATTCTCGGCGGACGATTGTATTTCGTTGCGCTCAACCCGACTTACTTTCTCGGCCACCCGCAAGACATACTTGCGACGTGGCAGGGTGGAATGTCGATTCACGGTGGTATCATCGGCGGTTACTTAACCGCGGCGGTGTACTGCTATATAGCGAAGCTACCAACCGCTCGAATACTAGATCTTGGTGGATGCGTCACACCTCTGGCACAAGCAATCGGACGCTGGGGTAATTTCTTCAACTCGGAAGCATTCGGCAAACCCGTAGCGGACGATTTTCCACTCAGGTTGTTCATCCCAGTCGAAAACAGACCGATGCAATACTTCAATCACAGCTACTTTCATCCAGCATTTTTGTATGAATCGATCTGGAATTTGATGATCTTCCTCTTCCTTTATTACTTCGCTGGGCGCCGCCTGGGCAAGTATCCAGGTTTGACATTTCTTCTCTACCTTGCACTGTACTCTCTCGGTCGATTGGCGATAGAACCTATTCGCGTTGATAGCATAATGGCAGGAAGCACCCCGGTGCCCATCATCGCGAGCGCCGCAGGTCTCCTCGGGTCGTGCATTCTGTTTCTCATCTTGTTCTGGAAATACACAAGAAAAGCACCAGAAACATCGGCAGAGTGATTTGGCTTATAACCTGACGCTATTTGTTGCTGTTGTCCGCATTACGACTCAATTCGAGCATCGCCGATTTTGATTGGACCGTTAACGGATGAGTAGGTCCAAACGCCTTTTCAAAAATGCTCAACGCCTCGCGCTCGCATTCGATCGCTTTCGCATTGTTGCCCATTGATGCATATAGGTTTGCGAGGTTATGCAATGCGATAGCGAGATCCGGATGGTTGTTACCGAGGGTATTCCTGTAAATCCTGCAGACATCACCTTCTAGTTTTTCAGCCTCCGCAAGCTTTCCTTCGTCCTTGAGCACCGCACTCAGATTATCTTTGAATGTAGCAACAGTAGGATGATCGGCCCCGTATTTATCGACCATCAATTTTATTGCTCGTTCAAAACTGCTGCGAGCCTTATCGTTTTGCTTCTGGTATCTGTAGCTCTCGGCGATATTATTCAAACAAATCGCCATATCGCGCGGTGAAGTCTTTGGCGACGATTCATAGATCGAGAGGACGCGCTCCTGGATCGGTATGGCTTTATCAAACATCTGTCGCTTCTGGTAAAGCACACCCAGATTGTCTAAACCTGCAGCAAGAGCCAGTTTTTCGCCGTCGTTTTTTTCTAGAATCGCAATCGCCTTCTGATAGGTCTTTTCTGCCTCATCATATTGACCTTGTTCTTTATGAATACTCGCGAGTGTATTGAGTGCGCCTGCATACGCCATCGGGCGAGGTGGCTTCTGTTCTTCGAGAACATGGAGCGCCTCTGCGACGTCCTCCTGGGCCTCTTTGTATTCGCCGCGTTCCTTATGCGATTGAGCGAGCTCCCAGGTTGTCACCGCAACTCTGAAATTACTTGGACCGAATTTTCTCGCTTCGGTTAACGCTGTTTTCAAAATCGTCTGGGCGTCGACAAACTTGCCGTTGAGCATCGCTTGCTTCGCGAGCGTCATTGCGACGTTCCAGCTTACACTGGCTTGCTTTTGCTCCTCCGTGAGGTTGACGTCTCCTTTAGGATTTGACTTCGAGTCAGCCCCATCTTGAGATTGTGCGCCTACCGCAGTGGGCAACATCAGGGAGACAAATAATAGTGCAGTTGCAAACGCTCTATCCAAGTCAATTTCCTCTAAGAGCTATTGTAAGCTGTTTGACAGCAAACTCAACTACTCTCTAACTACTGGATTTCATAACGCACACCCTAGAGAAAGTGCCCGAGCTAGTTCATAGCATCGGGCACTTCGCTCATGATTTGGAGAGAGTCCTATTTTTTCTTCGGTGGAGAAGCCGGTGCAACGCGCTTCAGCCCGTCCTTGACGGCAGCAGCATTCGGTCCGGCCGGAGCCAGCTGGAGATACTTTTGATAGTCTCTCTTCGCAGGATCCTTCTGATTCATAGTCTCGTATACGGTACCACGATAGTAGTAGGCATCCGCCAATGTCGCATCTTTGTTAATCGCATTGGTGTATTCTTGCAGGGCGCCGTTCAAGTCGTTGTTGGCTTGGAGAGCTGTTCCCAGGTTCATGTGAGTGCCAGGATCGTCGTAGATCTTGAGCGCGGCACGGTAATCGGCAATCGCGCCGGCAAGATCGTACTTGCCATCAGCGCCAGCCGTCGTCTGCTTCTTGATAGCAGAATCGACTAGGGGCTGGGCCTTGAAGCTTCGTAAACCATTCGCTGCATCTTTGTACGCCTTCTCATTCGGTGCAATGCTGAGCGCCTTATCGTAGTCAGCAAGCGCGTTTTCGATGTCGTTCTTCGAAGCATCATTCCTGGTCTGATAGCAGGTACCTCTACCGTAGTAGAACGATGATTCATTAGGAGAAGCGGCGATCGCCTTGTTGTAATTCTCCAGTGCCTCATCATACTTGCCGGCTTGCTGAGCAGCTACAGCAGCGCTGTACGCGCCTTGAGTCTCGACACTCTGCTTTTGCTGAGCGGCTGTTTGAATTTTCTGAGCACTCTTCGGATCTGCCTTCAAGGCATCGAGCCTTCCCTGTGCCTGGGCTTTAAACGCACCAGCAGGCGCGATCTGCATATACAATGTGTAATGCTGCATCGCCTGTGGTACCAGACCGTCGTTCTCGTCAAGCAAACCGAGGAAGTATAGGTTATCGGCTTTCGCTTTGCCACCAATCTTGTAGCCCTGCTCATAAGCCTGTCGGGCTTGGCCGAAGTTGCCGAGATTCTGATACGATGCGCCGAGGTAGGTCTGTGCGTCCGCATTATTCGGAGTTACCTTGAGAGCTTCTTGATACTGATCGGCAGCCTTCTGGAAGTCGCCTGCAGCATAAGCTTTGTTTGCTTCATCCAGGAATGGCGCGGCTTTAGCCTCAGTCAATCCATCCAAGAGTCCCTTGATCTGAGCCACCTGATCCTTATTCTTCGTCAAACTCAAGGCTTTCTCGTAATTCGATCGAGCATTCTCGAGGTCGTTCTTCGCTTGATACGCAGTACCGATTGCGAACGGATAAGCGAATTCAGTGGGAACAGCTTGCATCGCCTTCTGATACTCAGCTATCGCCTCGTCGTACTTGCTATCCTTTTGCAGCTGAATGCCTTTCTGATATGACTCGTCCGCAGTCTTGCCTGCTGCAATCTCAGAAGTGGTGGCAAGTTTCTGAACATCATTGACGTTCTTCACGAGAGCATCGACGCGGGCCTTCGCGAGCGCGTAGTACGCGCCGCTTGTGCCTGCGTTCTTCACGTAGAGCTGATACAACGCGAGCGCTTGGCCGCCCTTTCCATCGTTCTCGTCAATCTGACCCATGAGGTACAGATCGCCAATTTCGTTTTTCGCATCTAACTTATAGGCTTTATCATAAGACTGTCTTGCAACTTGGAATTGATCGATCGCCTGTTGAGCGAAGCCGAGGTTAGTCCAGAGCCTTGCATTTTCTGGTATCAACTGCAGCGCCTGCTGATAGAGCGTGATCGCACCAGCATTGTCGCCGGCTTGTTGTTTTTTAACAGCATCGTCGACAATTGGTTGAGCCTGATCCTGATGAGCCGACTGAATCGCCTCATCCATAATCTTAGTATCTTTGGCGAGGGTCTTCGCTTTCTGATACTGAGTAATCGCATCGTCGTACTTATCCATAGCCTGATACAAAGTACCAAGACCATAGATGTAGTCCGCGACGGTCGGCATCAGTTGTACCGCCTTCAGATAGAGCGGAAGTGCCTGATCGTATTGCTTGCTCTGCTGCAGTTTCACTGCTTGCTGGAAGGCATCGAGAGCATCCTTCTCTTTTGCCATATCTGATTCAGACTTGATCTTCTGCGTGTCGCCTACGTTCTTCATCAACGCAGCGACTCGATCTTGAGCCTGCTTCGCATAAGTTCCATTAGGCGCTTTCTGGAGATAAGTCTTATAGTCTGTTAGAGCTTCGGGACCATTGCCAAAGTTTTCATCAATAGAACCGATGAAGTACAACACATCAACACGTCCTTTAGGATCGATGTCGAATGCCTTTTGATAGGATTTCTCAGCATTACGATAGTCGAGGTTGGAGTATTGAGCCGCGCCGAGGTTGTACCAAACCTCGTCGTTCTTCGGACGCAACGCCAAAGCTTGCGTGTACAGATCGATCGCATCGGTATACTTTTTCTCTTTGTGTGCGGCCAAACCTTTGTCAATCAAAGGCTGCGCCTTGAGATCCATCGCCTCTTCGAACGCGTCTGCATAGTCTTTGTTCTTCGGATCAATTCCTTTTGCGATACGGTACTCAGAGAGCGCCGCATCAAGATCCTTCTTCGCCTGATATGCGGCGCCAAGGTTAAAGTGCGTACCAGCGTCGTTGGCATCGAACTTCAGAAGCTGCATATAGACAGCAATAGCATCATCATATTTCTGCGCTTTGAAAAGATCATTACCCTTCTTGGCCAGACCTTCGATTTGCTGATCCTGCAACGCAGCTGATGCGGTCTTCACGCCCTGGATCGCATCCTGATTGCCCTTGTTGAAATTGAGCGCTTGCTTGTACGCCTGGATTGCGTTGCTGTAATCCTTCATTGCTTGATAAGCCGTCCCGACGTTGACCCAGATTGCGTCATCGTTGGGTGACTGAGCCAGGGCCGCTTTATACTTCTCGATCGCTCCCTGGAAGTTGCCTTGCTTTTGCAATTCGTAGCCGAGGTTGATCTGCCGATCGACATCCGCCTTCTTCTTGGCTGCATCCAGCTTTCCAAGCAGTGCTTCAGCCGTAGGGTTTCGCCGGCCTTGCGAAAAGCGGATCGCTTGCAGATACTCTTCTTTCGCCTGATCGAAATCACCTCGATACTGCAGCGATTGACCAAGTCCGATGTGGTTGTCCGGCGAGGTCGGGTTCTGCTTAACAGCCTCATCCCATGCTGTAACCAATGCATCGAGAACATCGGGATCAGTTGAGTTCAGTTTTAACGCCATACCCAATGCACCGATAGCATTGGCAACATCATTCTTGGCTTGATACGCCTGACCGAGCTTGACCTCTACTCCAGCGGAGTCCTTGATTCGAGCGGCATTCTTGTATTCGATGATTGCTTTGTCAATTTTGTCGCGGACACGATAGACGTCGCCAAGTTTTTCGCGAACACCAGCGTCATCTTTAATGCCGATGGCCGCTTGATACTCTACCGTGGCGCCATCAAAGTCACCGCTCTTGCGAGCGATGTCGCCCAACTCAAGACGATCTTGAAAATCGCGGGGGTCGCGCCCCATGATTCGAATGAGCCCTTCGACGTTGCCCTTTGTGGTAGCGTTGGTCGGGTCAAGAGCAAGCGCCTTGTGGAACATTACCAGCGCTTGCGCCGGGCTCTGTTTGTTAATCTGCAAACCGTAGTTGTTATAGGCGATTGCCAGGTTGGAGCTTGCCAATTGATAGGTTGGATCCAGCTTCAGCGCTGCCTGGAACTTTTCTATAGCCAATTTAAAGTTCGATGAGCTCAGCGCTCTCACACCTTCGTTGTTGAGTTCAATAACCTGAGCGTTAGCTTGAGCATACGCTGGATATGCACTCGCCGCACCAATTACCGAAGCAACGAGCAGCGCAAGAACTTGCTTTTTTTGGTTTCCCCGAATCGCCAACTGGACACCGCCTTAATGCAGTCGAAAACTCATGACATGTAATAGTTAATTACCTATGGATTCTAAATGATTCAGCCAAAACATAAATGGGCTTTCTCCTAGATACCAGGTGAGAAAACTACTCAAACATTTGTGATTTTCTGAGTGAGGAAAACCGTTTCAACAAAATGGATACTTCATTTTGAATTTTTTGATGTAACGGATTACTCCATACTACTCATACTAAGCCGGATTTGCCTTCCAGCATGTCAAGAAAGACGCATGAACCTATTTTTTGTTTCAGACAAAATCGGGGAGTCTAGTACTCTGGCTCGATCAAACCATAGTTGCCGTCGCGACGGTGATAGATGGTGCAAACTTTGCTTGTGTCCTTGTTGATGAACATGAAAAACTCGTGCCCGAGAAGATCCACATGCTTGCAGGCCTCCGCTGGCGCCATCGCAACAAGCGCAAATTTCTTCGAACGCACAATCCTTGGACCTAAAGCAGCCTGTACAGCCTCATTGTCGAGGTCTACGCTGGCGTCAAGCTCGATCGCAATGTCGAATTCCTCTTCGTCGAGCTCCTCTTCGGTGACTATCTTCAGGCGTCGGTCTTTGGTGACCTTATTGCCTTTGTGATAGTAGCGCGTTTTGTACTTCCTCAACTGCCGTTCGATCTTGTCGGCGACGAAATCTATCGAGGCATACATATTCTCGGTTGATTCAGCACCCCTGATAACCTGGCCGTTGATCTGAACGGTCACTTCAGCAGTCTGACTCTTGGCAATAGACGGATTCTTCGCCACGCTCAGAAGCGCTTTGCAATTTAGCTCATGATCGAAATGCTTCTGAGCTCGTTGCAACTTGTCTATTACGTAGTCCTTGAGAGCTGATGTGAGTTCTATATTCCGGCCAGTAACAATAACTTGCATGGACAATCCTCCCTCTGGATTACGGTTGTAAGGGAACCTAACGCATCAGATACTTCCAGACATCACGGAAGATGCTGGAGCGGTCGCCGAAGCGCGAATAGCGGTCTAACTGGTAATAAACTGATTGGTGGTTGTTGTTTGACACTTCAGTTGCCTTTCGAAGGGAGCTTACAAACTTGCCCTGCAAAAGAATAAGCAAAGACGGCAATACTATTGACGTCGATTAATGGGGAACGCGTATATATTCATGGTAAATATCATACGCCTTATAGAGAGTAAACGGAACCTTTCAGTCCGATATCGGATAACAATATTTGGTCAATACCCGCCTTGGCGTCAAGAAGCCAATCGCCCTGTCGGAGCTAACTGACGACTTTCAGCCTAATGAAGACCAGGCTCGGCGCTCAAGATAATGTGAGCCGCATCGATGTAATTAAGAACGTTCTGAGTCTCGTTGTGAGCAGCAGGCTCAGCCATCGCCGGCAAAGAGAACCAATCACCTTTCGGATGCTTCGGGCTAACAGCTTTAGAGCCCTTAAGCGGCAAGTGCGACTTCTGCCCGCGACCTTTCGCTTCGATAGCGTTGGCGACCAGCGCATACGCCTCTCGATGATCCATAGGTGATTCTGTATATAGAGGTGTATTGAAGAAACCTTTCTTGTGTTGCTCAGCAACCAGACCATACTCCATCAAGAGTCGAACGGCATTAGCCTCTTGCATGTCCGAACGGCCGGTTAACCTGTGAGCCAAAAGGTGGTAAAACTCACCACGCGGCATCGGACTGGACGGATCTACGTTGATGCGCGGCATGGCACCGCTCTTAACCAGCTCACGGAATGCGGCCAGTCGGTATCTAGAATTGACTGGAAAGTATTGATGATACTGAGTGAGACATTGATACTGCTCATCAGTCATCTGGTGAAACGGATAGAGACTCGCGCTGGTCACGGAAGTGTCGCGACAGGCTCTTAAGAAGTCGTTGATTGCAGGAGAATGCGTCTTCATGCCATCACCGATGATATGAATTTCCACATCAGGCCGACCGCAAAGCTCGCGCACTTTCTTGATAGTGTCTCGTGTGTACGAATACGGCTCCAGCTTCGCATACTTACTGTTCCAGTAATTCATCGGAGCAATGACATCGTAGTATTTGTCCAGCATCTTCCAAGGTGTCTTCGCAACCTGGGCGGCTTTGTTGAGAGGACTGTAGACAACTGCAACCATTGGATAGTTCGGTCCGAGCGCCGCTCTCAAGGTTTTGCTCAGAGCCTCGACCTTGGTTGAACTCAAATCCTTTTCCATATTTGGTGCTATGGCGTCGAAGCCCTGCCCCATAGGCGAACGGAATTTTGCCGCCTGAATGAGCTTCTGCGCATCCGCTTCTGGACTGCCAAGCTCAAGGAAAGACCAGGCGATCACTCGAATTTTGTAGCGGTGGCAAGCGTCAATAAGAGGACCGAGAATTTCCGGCTGTCTAATTGCTTCAGTGTTGCTGCGCGATGTTTGGATAAACAGATTGCGAACACCTGTGTTGTGAAGCTTCAGGCAGTAGCTTTCCACATCGCCGGTCGGGTAACTCCAGAGATTGACCCAAATTCCTGGACCATCAGCAAGGCCTATCGGTCCGGACCGATCAGCTGCCTGCACTGGGTTGGATAGACTCACTGAGAGTGAGAACAAAACAGCAACGGCTGAAACCCACCACTTTCGCTTCATTGACACCGGTCTTCCTAGTAAATATTTCGCTGAATATCTATTGTTACCATGATCACTGAAATGATCAAGGGTCCCATAAATTATCTTCCCAGTAAAACCGTGTATTCATGCGGCTCACACATTAAATCCCAGATTAATTCGAAGCTTTCGCCGCACAGAAAGCTGCCCCACATATGGTGCTACGTGATATGTCCCGACCCGACCCGCTAATTTCGCCAGGACCCATCGTAGATAGTACATTTAATATTAAAGTGTTATGCTAATAGATGGCTTTCGCCGAACTTCATTTATATGCAAGACAGGATGGTAGTGCACATGCGCATGAAGGACGAGCACATACAAAAGAAGCTGGTTGAGCTTGAGACTGCCATCATGCAAGAGAAGGGCGATCTCACCGCGCCAGAACGGAAAAGCAGGACAGAGCTCAAAAATACAGATCTGCCCACACTGCGTGTTAGTTCGAGTTCTGATCCCGTCCAAAAGTCTGACTTGCACTACTTCGGCGGAATCGGCTTGGTGATGCTCGGGCTTTTCTTGCTCTTCAACCACGTCAAAGTGACTACAGGTTATGCATCGCTCTGGGGATTTTCAACTGCCGGTAGCATCGGCTATCTTATGCTGCCGTTCTTACTGGGCATCGGTTGGATTTTCTACAATTCTAAGAGCGTCTGGGGTTGGCTCATCTCCGCTGTCAGTCTGATTATGATTGTCTTCTCGATTATCAGCGGATTGCGAATTTATTTTGCACCTGTCTCTATGATCGACCTCATAATCATGCTGGTCCCGCTTGCCATCGGCGCAGCATATGTTCTTAAGGGAATGGGCGGAGCAAAGGGTATAGATGAAGTGATCAAAAAGCAGATTGCAGAACAAAAGAAATAAGACCCCATGCCACGACTTTTCGTCGGAACGTTTTTACCTGAAGACGGGCAAGCATCAATCCAGACCCTTGCCCGAGACAACGGCAATCTCAACGAATCGTGGAACACCAAGTTGCGCTGGGTCGGCAGTTCAAAACTCCACATGACCTGGATCTTTTTGGGCGATATTAACGACTCACTCATCCCCGATGTGAGCGCAAAACTTGGAAAAGCGGTCGACAAATGCCGCTCGGAAAACAGATTGGCGCTAAGCTACGATAGTTTTGAACTCTGGCCCAACGAACGTAGAGCGCGACTTGGCGTGGTCACACCATCTCTGGTGCCACCCCATGTTCACTCCATAGACAAAGCTTTGAAAGAAGAGCTACTCGAATTTTTGCCCGAGGATCTTCGGCAACATGAGAAGCCCGTCTTTCAACCCCACATCACGGTTGTTCGCTTCCCTCACCAAAAGCGAAAGGAAAAAGCTTCAGGACCGACCGCACGAATCAGCGAAGTCGTAATCGCCCCTTCAGTTTTTCCCATAACACACTCAATCGATCAAATCGCACTAATTGAAAGCGACCTTGGTAAATCACAAGGCTACGAGGCAATCTCCGTATTTAATCTGTGATGCTGACTAAAATGCGGCTTGAGAATGAAACAGGCTCGCACAGATTTGCGAGCAACACGTTTTGAAACCTTACAGACCGCAAGGAGCTCTAAGGAAACGCCTCTTGAGGACTAAGCAAGTCTCCAGCTTGCTCTGGACCGACTTCGATCGGACCGCGAAGATCGAGCCCGCCTGAGCTAGGAGTCACAGGTACTCGGACTGGTGGCGTGATTGGTGCGCGATTTTGAATTGGGGACTCTTTAGGTGGAGGCACCAGGGAGCCACCAGTGACGGTATCAGGCGGAGGAGTGCGATACGAGCCTGTCGACTGCGGATTGGGCGTAACCGAGAGTGGTCGAACCACATTTTGTATAACTTGCGTCGGGACGACGGTAGAGTGCGGCTGCAATATTGTGGCAGGGGTCGGAGAGGTCGCGGCATCGACGGTGGTGAAATCACCCCACTTCCGAGATTGGCTCTCCATCGAATTCATTTTGCTTGCGATAGCATCATTGCGATGCCTGTCCTTGGCGAACAAAAATCCTTTCCAGTCAAATCGAACCGGATCCGTGTGGTCGCCCTGTTGCGCATAGCGGTGCGTAATGATGTTCTCGCTCTCGATCTGGTATCGATCCTGGAGATATGTCACGAGCCTGATTACCGATGCCATCTGCGCTTCTGGGTAGTCTTGGCTGCCCGTGTGATTCATTTCGATACCGATACTATTATCATTGTTGATGCCCGGCAAAGTCTTCAGGATGTTGATATGTACTGTGGCGAGGTCCGGATCGACTGCTTGATAGATACTGCCATCGCGATCAACTACATACTGTGCGCCTGGATGCCGCCTACCCATGGAACTCCAGCTCTCGATCACACGGATACCGCTCACGGGAATGCCGGTCTCGGTAGAATGCATGACGATATACTTGATCGGCTCTCGGCGCCAGAAGATACCACCTCTAAGCGCATGGCTCCTGACCGCACCCGCTCTCACGAGCGTGCGGGCGGGATACTTGTCAGCGGTACCACGAGCAAAAGCGCTCATGATCTCCTGGCACTGATCCTCCGGCAACAGACTCGAGTCAAAGTCTGGCGCCTTCATCATGAACATCTCGACAGGATATGCGTATCTTGGACGGTGGGCTACATGGTGGTGGTGATGGTGGTGTTTATCATGCCTATGATGCTTGCCATGATGGTGGTGCCCACCTCGCGTTACTATGGCACGCTCGTGCCTGGAGCCTCTGCCTGAACGCGACGCAGGACGACCGCGGGAGGATTTGCCTGCATGACCAGACCTGGCTGCGTGCGAAGCACGCTTGGCGACTTTCTTACGCGCTTCGGCTGGGAGCTGAAGGGTCAAGGCGAATGCCACCATAAGTAGCACCAGGACCGATACAAGCATTTTGACGTGACTTCGGCTACGTTGTGACACGCGCGCCCTCCAAACCAAGTATTTGTCAGGGAAAGTACCACGATGGACTCTTCCTGATCAATCCATTTTATTGTGCCTGAGAACTTTTTGCACAATCAGTCTATCCAACCGCCACCAAGAATATATGTGTCGGTGGAGTCATAGACACCGAGGACCTGACCCGGAGTAATCGCCGGTTGAGCCTCGTCGAAAACAACACGAACACGATTCTCAGGCATTGGATAGACCGTGGCTTCATTCGTGGGACTGTTGTATCGAATCTTGGCCCTGGCACGAAATGGTTCTGAAGGCGGGTTTTCCATTATCCAGTTGACCTCGCTTGCAACGAGCTCGTTGCGCAATAAGGCCTCTTTTGGACCAACATAGACGACACGAGTATCCGGATCAACCGCAGTGACATACAGCGGCTCTGCGTGAGCAACGCCAATACCACGGCGCTGTCCGATCGTGTAGTTATGAGTGCCCTTGTGGTATCCGAGCACTTCAAGCGTGATTGCGTGAATGATTGGACCGGGCTTCTCTTCGATAAAATTGGCCAGGTAAGTTTGGGGCGATGTGCCAATCGGTATAAAACAAAGGTCTTGACTGTCAGGTCGGTTCGCGGTCGCAAGTTTTTGACGAGACGCAATCTCGCGAATTTCATCCTTTGTGTAGTCGCCCAGAGGCAGGAGGGTTGAGTTGAGCTGCTCTCTTGTCAGCCCCCACAACACGTATGACTGATCCTTTTTAGGATCACGAGCTCTGGCCAGACGCTTTCCTGCGGGCGTATCTTCAACACGAGCATAATGCCCGGTCGCCACATAAGTAGCGTCCAGATGCTTATGTCCATAATTGAGCAAAGCGCCCCACTTGATCACAGTGTTACAAACACTGCACGGAAGCGGCGTACGACCACGCGAGTACGACTGGTGAAATTCATCGATAATCTGTGACTTGAACAGCTCTCTAAGATCGACTGCATGGTGCTCGATGCCAAGCTGTTCGCATACACGCGCTGCATCAACCATACCGGTGTCGCAACAGCGACTACCTGACTTGATCAGCCATCCGGTAACTCCGACGACATCGTAGCCCTGTTCCATAAGTAGATATGCCGTAGCGCTAGAATCAACGCCACCACTCATGCAGCATGCAACCCTGACCTTATTCTTCGGCACGGGACTTGCTTTCTTCAGGGCGGCATTCTTCGCGACCCTCTCCACGTCTTCGGGCGTTGGCATGGGCTGAACAATCGGACACTTTTCGCCGTCCGAGTAATCGGCAGTGCCCGGGTCAATACCGGGCGGCTCCTTCAGCAATGTCTTTTCCTTGTCGCTCATTGTTAGTCGTTGAAGATTGCTCTGCGTTGTCATCGCAAACGAGAGCCGTCAGTTTGTCCTGACGGAATAATGATTCTACAATAAATTGCCCTTGAATTGTTGACAACCACCGGTCGTTACAATGACATACTCAGAAGACCAAGGCGGAGCTTTGCTTTCATCACATTAACACCACTAGGTGCCGCGTTAATGTACGCCAGGTACTCAGCCTTCGCTTCTTTTGCCTTGTTAAGCTTTTCAAGAAGAATTCCGTGGTTGTAATGCAGGACTGGATACTTGCCCATGGACTGAGCAATTGCAAGTTTATATTCCTGATCGGCCTTTGCTAGTTGGCCCTTTTGCTTCAAGACGATAGCTAAGAGATTGTGTGCCAAGGGGCAGACCTTGCCATTACGACTGGCCGATTCAATCGCCTTTTTGCACTCGCTTTCGCAACGAATCTGGTCGGACAGGGCCTTGTATGCCTGAGCAAGATTGTAGTGAGCCTGATAGAGGTCGCCTTTGCCAAGCTCGGTTGCCTTGAGAAGCGCTTTTACCGCCTCTTTGTTAGCGCCGAGGCGCAACTGTAGAAGCCCGTAATTGTTCCAGATTACTGGGTCATCAGAACCTGTCGACAGTAAATTTTCAAACTTCTTGAGCGCACCACCAAGCGATTTCTTGGTCTCAGGCTCATTTGCAGGAGATGCAGACGCTAAAAGGGGCGGTCCGTTGCCTTCATTGCCGGCGAGCTGAGCAGCCTTCTGCTCCACGATCAGCTTCTCTAGACGAGCCACCTTATCCTGCGTATCGCGCTTGTAGTCCGGTCGTTCTTCATACTTCAGCGATTCTTTGTAATTAGAAACTGCGGCAGGATAGTTCTTCCGAGCCTGTTCAATTAAAGCAAGATGGTAATAGGCCAGAGAGTAGTCATGCTTCAGAGCGATGGCTGCTCTTATCTCCTGCTCAGCCTCCTTCAGATTCTTGAGACAGATGTATGTCGCACCAAGACCATTGTGGGAAGGTGGGAAATTGTCTTTGAGCTTGATTGATTCTTGGTAATGTTTTTTGGCCATCTCGAAATCTTTTCGATCCCTGAGAACATTCGCCAGGTTGTAGTGAATCTCGTAATCCTTTCCTGCGGAAATTCTCAACGCAAGACGATAGAGATTGGTCGCCTCCTGGAGGCGCTTCTGTTGATGGCGAACTGTACCGAGGTTGGTGACGCTAGGTCCGAAGGCGGGCTCCAACTTGAGCGCTTTCTTGTATGCTTCACCGGCATTTTCTAGATCTCCTGCCCGATAATAGGTCAAACCGATGTTATTAAAGCCCTGGTAACACTGAGGATCGACCTCCACGGCTTTTTGGAACAGTTGACGTGCTTCGGCAAGCTGCCCTTGCCTCAACAAATCATTACCTCTATCAAGAAGCTCAGCCGCTTCAGGGACAGGAGGGCGATCCGCCCAAGCAGGAGAGACGACGCTTACCGCCGAGACTAATACAAGGATAACTAAAGCAGTCCTTAACAAATTTTGGATTCCTGGCCAGGTGTAAACAGCTATGTGTAAATTGTATATGAGAAAACTAAATCATTTTGCAATAGGAAATATCCTCTTCCAAGCGTGGTCCCACGTACATGCCGTGTGATAACATTAGCAATTCGCCCAAATTGGGACCAGTTCACCGTCTCCAATAAACTTGGCGAAAGCTCAACGCCTGGAAAAGTCCCAATTAGGCCGCCAGTGCGGTCGAATTAATCCATATTGGAAACCGGTTATGCGTGACAACCCATTAGCCAACGCACTACACCAAGTATTCATAAACAGCCCCAACTACGCTCGCCTGTTGGCGAGAACCGCGCGGCATTCGTCCACTGAGTTGAATCTCGCTGGATTGACCGACTCGGCCAAGACGTTGGTATTAACCGTGCTGCAACACGAGATCAGGCGGCCGGTCTTTCTGGTAGTAGCCGACAACCATTTAGGCGCCTTTTACCACCAAGAATTCAATAATCTGAGCCGATATCCAGTTTTTCTCTATCCATCCTCGGAAGTTTCGCCTTACGAGCAAGTTCTTTCCAGTCCTGATAACGTCGCATCGCAGTTGGAAGTGCTTCAGCACTTGATGAGCAAACCGACGCAACCATATGTGGTGATAGTCACCGCGCGAGCACTGATGCAAAGAGTGTTGTCACCGGACTTATTGACTAACAACACTTTAGAGCTAAAGGCTAACGACGCATACGACACAAACAAACTGGCTCAGAGCTTAACAAGGTTGGGCTATACGAGAGAAGCTCTGGTTACGCTTCGCGGCGAATTCAGCATACGCGGCGACATCATCGATATCTTCCCTTCCAGCGGACCACCGGTCCGAATCGAACTATTTGGAGATGAGATCGAATCTGTTCGGGTCTTCAACATCGACAACCAACGGTCTGTTGAACAGCGCAATTCAGTCGTGATTCCACCCAGATGGTGGATCATTCTAGAGCGCGAAGAAGAAGCAAGATCAGCGCTCGTAGAAGAACTTCGCAAAGTCACCGATGAAACGATCGACCGCCTCGACGAAGCTCCAGCAGACACATTACGCTCAGTAATGGAAATCGATCTTGTCAATCTCGCCGGTGGCGCATATCCGGAATCTGCAGAATACTACGCGCCTTATGTTCATGACGACTTTTCAACTCTGCTCACATACCTGCCAGAAGATGCGGTGCTTGCATTCGACGAATGGGATTCAGTCGCACAGAGTCTTCGAAGCTACGAGGAGAAGCTCGACAAAGCCTATACCGAAGGGTTAGAGACCGGACGACTCCTGCCCTTGCCTCGAAAGTTGCATCTCCCGTCCGAGCAAGTGCTGTCAAACTCAAAGTCCAATCAACGGGTTTTCCTGTCGAGCTTGCCTGTTTTTGACGAACAGAATCGTGACGCGGTAGTCGAGTTCCAAGCAAAGCCGGTTGAAAAATTCGGCAATCAAATGAACGTCCTGATTCAGCGAATCAAGGAGTGGCAGCGCGACTTCTATCGGGTGGTGATTTCGACCGAGCAACCTCAGCGTCTAATTGGAATTTTGAAAGAGTGGGATTGTCAGGCCAAGTACGTACCCGGTCCCAACGATGCCACCGTCATCCGAGATGCTGGTACCGAGAATGGTGACAAAACCAACATCGAAGCCAAGCCAGCCGCATCTAGAAAAGATGAGGTAATGTTGCGTCACCTCGAATCGATGACCGGAGGTGGAGACAACACCGTGTGGGTCACACGCCACGGTTTCATTCACGGATTCAGCCTGGAGGCTGAAAGATTGGTCTCGATAACCGATGGCGAAATGTTCGGTTTAAAACGAAAACCGACTGTTTACAGAAGACCTCTCACAGAGAAAAGTTTTGAACGATTCACATCGGTAGCCGATCTGAAAGTCGACGACTATGTCGTGCACTTGAAACAAGGCATAGGGCAGTTCGTCGGCGTACAGCGCATCACGGTCGACAATCAACAAAGAGAATATCTGACGATACAGTACGCCGGTGACGATCGACTGTACGTGCCGGTCGATCAGATCAACCTGTTGTCGCGTTATCGAGGAGCCGGGGAGAACCGTCCGCGCTTATCCCGTCTCGGTGGTGCCGAGTGGGAATCAACGAAAAAACGGGTCAAACGCTCGGTCAAGCAAATAGCAGAGGATCTGGTCAACCTCTATGCCATGCGCGCGAAGCAAGAAGGGTTCCAGTGCGTTCCCGACACGCCATGGCAATATGAGATGGAAGAAGCATTCCCCTTCGAAGAAACTCCGGATCAATGGCAAGCGATCGTCGACGTTAAAAGCGATCTTGAAGCTGCAAAACCGATGGACAGACTTGTCTGCGGAGACGTCGGCTTCGGCAAGACAGAGGTAGCGATTCGCGGCATATTCAAAACCGTAATGTCGGGCAGACAGGCGGCGATTCTGGTACCGACTACGATACTAGCGCAACAGCACTTCAACAACATCGCAGAACGCTTCGCCGCTTACCCGATACGTGTCGGTCTTCTCAGCCGCTTCCGCAGCGCAAAAGAGCAAAGGGATGTGGTCAAACGGTTACAGACGGGAGAATGCGATGTAGTCGTGGGCACTCACCGCATGT
The DNA here is from genome assembly GCA_019746975.1 of Candidatus Obscuribacterales bacterium. Lineage (GTDB taxonomy): Bacteria > Cyanobacteriota > Vampirovibrionia > Obscuribacterales > Obscuribacteraceae > JADYXR01. Next base: position 18,562 of record JAIERK010000019.1, on the reverse strand, counting down.
TGCAAAAAGACATCGTATTTAAAGATCTCGGTCTGGTAGTTATCGACGAAGAGCATCGTTTCGGTGTCGGTCACAAGGAAAAACTGAAGCAGTTGCGCGTCATGGTAGACGTACTAACCATGTCCGCGACCCCAATTCCAAGAACACTGCACATGGCTCTATCAGGAGCCAGAGACATGTCCTTGATACACACGCCACCAATAAACAGATCTCCTATCAAGACTTTCGTTGGCGAGTTCAAGTTACCGCTCGTGCGCACTGCAATCCTTCACGAGATGGAGCGAGGCGGACAGGTCTTTTTCCTGCACAATCGAGTAGAGACAATCGAGCAGATGGCGTACGAGATCAAACAACTCGTTCCGGAAGCACGCATCCTGGTCGGTCACGGACAGATGGCAGAACGAGATCTGGAGAACGTGATGCTCTCGTTCATGGCGCATGAATACGACATTTTGATCTGCACCACGATCATCGAATCCGGACTGGATATACCAAATGCCAACACGATCATAATCAATGAAGCAGACAAATTCGGTTTAGCACAACTGTATCAGTTGCGCGGACGTGTCGGTCGATCTGACGTACAGGCGTACTGCTACTGCTTGTACAAGCCGCAAAAGGTGATTACCGAACTTGCCCAAAGTCGTCTCAAAGCGATTCGCGAATTTACATCGCTCGGTTCTGGATACCAGATCGCCTTGCGCGACATGGAGATTCGCGGCGTCGGTAACATTCTAGGAGCGGAGCAGCACGGTCACATGGTGAGCGTCGGATTCGATCTATATTGCAAACTGTTGGAAGAGTCGGTCGCCGAACTGAAGGGCGAGCTGATGTCACGCGAGATGGACAGCCAGATCGACATCAACGTCACTGCGTTTATCCCCGAGACTTACATACCGGACAATCAGCAGCGATTGCTCGAGTACAAACGCCTCGCCGATGTACGTACAGAGCGCGAGCTCTTCTTGTTGTTGGAAGAGTGGAAAGATCGCTTCGGCAATCTGCCGCAAGAAGCTGTACAACTAACTAAAGTTATTAAGCTGCGACTTCTGGCAAGTAAGGCTGGTGTATCGAACATCAAGCCAGACATGCAACAAGGTCTCAGATTGTCGGTTACCTATCGCCTCAAGGAATGGCTGCCGATCCAGAATATGCTGCCCAAGCATCTCGCCAAGGTAACGACATACAAACCTGGAATTGCAGGCGGGCAGGGTTCGAGTCCATACATCATAGTAAAGGCGGATGGTACAGCCCCGATTGACCAGCTAAATTTGCTAGAGGAACTGCTAGAAGCTATGGTTGCAAACGTGCAAACCAATGCTGTTTAACCGAGGGAGAATAAAGTGAATACAGCGTTTCGACTGTCGCTAGTCATGTTGGCTATTTCTCTGGCTTCGACCGGCTGCACTTCGAAAGAGCCTCCTGTACCGAAGGAACTCTCGGAAAACACACCGACTCCAGCTGCGACTCCAGCCAATACGGCGCCGGAGGTAATACGCAAGGGCAACGATCTCACGGTAAAAACCACCGAGACAGCCTTATCAGAAGCCAATCAAGCGGCTGTCGACAAGTTGAATTCAATCCCGAGCATTTTGGAGTTGGTCAAGAAAAACAGCATTCCGACAAGCACCATCATCTGCACCGTGGGTGGAGACACTGTAAGTGTCGAAAAGTACAAATCAGAGCTCAGAAAAAAACAGGAGCAGATCCAGGCAGTTCTTCAATCCAATCCAGATCAGCGCAAACCTCTTTTAGAACTGGCGAAACAGCAGAATATCGCACTAACTCCGGAAGAACGGAAGGGCATGATCGACCAGGGTAAAAAGGCTCTGGGCAAGGACATGGACAAGCTGCTAAAGCAAAACAAGTTAACCCAACAACAATTCGAAGATCAGCTCTCCGAGATGGGATTGGCATTGAAGGCAGGAAGTCGAGCCGTTGAAAAACAATTGATGACCGAGCTAATCAATCGCGCCCTTCTTATCAATGAGGCTCGTGCTACCGGGCTTTCGAAGGCGGCATTCAACAGATATGTTGAATTTAAGAGTTCACCACAATACGCACAGGCTCTAAAAGTAACGAATCTCACCGAGGAGCAGTTGAAGGAAAAAGCACTCGAGCAATTCCTCGCCGAAGCGATGCAAAAGAAACTCGTCGCGGGGGCCGAGTTGCCAGACTCCAAGGTTCTCGAGCTCTATAACGAGAAGAAAGAACAGCTCAAACACAAGGGGCGAATCAAATGGAGTCAGATCGTAGTTGCCGCACCTGAGATGGACATGGGCGGGGTAGAGAGCCTCAAGTCACAAATTCATAGACAGTATCCGAAACTGACAGGCGCCGACTTCAACAACTCGGTTCAAAAGACCGAACTTGCACAGCGGAAAAAAGCCTTCGATCTGCTTAAATCTATTCGGAGCGGAAAAAAATTCGAAGAGGTCGCCAACACATCCACGGACGACATTCCTGCGAGGGCAGCCAAGAAGGGCGGCGAGATGGGCTATGTCGCTATCGAAGATCTCAAGAAGAATCAACTTCTTTCCAAGGTTGGCGAAGCGCTGGAAAAGATGAAAGTCGGTCAGATCAGCGAAGAACCTGTCCGAACAATCTTTGGCTGGCATATAGTCAAGAAGACTGACGATCAAAAGCCGGGCTACATTCCATTCGCGGAAGTCAAGGATCAGCTCAAGCAAGCGCTGGCGCAGCAACAGGCAACACTTGCCGTGGGCGCATGGATGATCGAGAAGCGGCAGAGCGTCCCAATAGCCATATCGAAGGATTTCGAAAAATATATCGCAGGCGCAACGGCCTCTGCTCCAGCAACGACAGGGACATCGATTACGGCACCACAGGGCACGCAGGCGACACCCGCTCCGTCAACACCGACGTCCGGGACGGCGGCAGCACCTGCATCCGCACCGACACCGACGCCGGGCGCCGTCACTCAACCCCCGCCGGGTCCAACCGCAGCAGCCCCTGCGCCTGTAAAACAGTAGAGCCAATTTCAGTAGTCAACAACTAAGGTTTGAACTGCCTTTGAAAAAAGATGTCGACTTAGTTCGGAATGCTCGCTAATCTGAGATAATTGGCAGCGAGTTTCAGAGGAGCCGAACTGATGTTGAAAACTAGTGGTGACAACCGCTTAAAGGTAATTCTCACCGCACTGTCAGTGGTGACCATCACGTTTCCAATCGTAACTGCAGGTGGTGCAGCGGCAGCGGCAAAGAAAGCAGCAGCAAAGGCAACCAATTCTAACGCTAAAAAGGTCAGCATAGAAGTTGAAGATCTGGTTGAGTCCGGCGTCAGAGAACTGTCCTTCAAGAACACCAAAGCTGCAATTGCCAACTTTGACAAAGCGATAAGCCTGAGTCCGGCCTACGCGACACCTTACGCCGATAGAGCTAATGCCTACATTCTGAAAGGCCAATACAAAGAAGCGATTGCTGATTGCACAAAAGCTATCGAGCTCAATCCCAAGCTGACAATTGGATATGTCAATCGCTCCTGGGCATACAACAACACGCGCCAATTCCAGAAGGCAGTCGCCGATTGCGACAAAGCAATCGAGCTCAATTCAAGAATGTTAATCGCTTACACGAATCGGTCGCACGCACTCAACAAATTGGGCAAGCATAAAGAAGCGCTTGCCGACTGCAACAAGATTATCGAACTCAACAAGGATTTTGCACCGGCATTCGTCAACAGGGCCCACACATACATCGGACTCGGCGAGTTTCAAAAGGCGATTGATGATTGCAACAGTGCTATCAAACTGAAAGAGAATTACACGAAAGCCTATTTGAATAGAGGCCATGCATACAGAGAGCTCGGCGACATCGACAAAGCGCTGGAAGATCTCAACAAAGCGATATCATTGCACGGTGGCATGGCGTCAGCATATTACAATCGTTCGCGCCTCTACGAATTGAAAGCAAGCAAGGACCTCGAGACCGCCAAGAAGCTCGGCTTCGTTAAGAGAGACGATAACGACAAGGATGAAGACTAGAGATATCTAGAAGATTGAGAACTCAATCTTCATTAATCGAACTCAGGTCGAACTTTAAACTCACTATTGATGAAAAGGCGGGCGTCGTAACTTCCACTCCCGTCTTTTTTCTTGAACCCTTTTATGACTTTGGTCTTGCCCTTCTTCAACAACTCTTCGATCTGCCCGTCTGTGAGCGTCTTTCCGTAGCACTGCCGCCAGACACTGAAATTGCAACCTTCCCGCCATCGACTACAACCGGCCCCCTTTGGAGTCTTCCGCACTTGCCCCTGCTTACACTGTGGACATGGTGCCAGACCTGGCTCAATCGCTGAATTCGTATCTACGACAGCGGACGCCTGTTTCACGAGCTCCGGCAGTAGGGAGCGGACGAAGTCCGCTATATCCGATTCGAATTTCTCGAGCGGAAGCTTTCCATCCTGCATGTCGGCTAAGCGCTGCTCCCATGATGCAGTCAAAGTAATGTTCTTCAAGTCTCGGTGAACTTGACCGATTAACGCAGTGCCTTTCGGAGTCGGCAATAATTTCTTTTTGTCCCGGTGAATGTATCCGGTCTTGATCAACCGCTCGATGATAGCAGCGCGAGTAGCCGGCGTCCCCAGACCCTTCTGCTTCATGTAGCTGGCCAGATCCTCATCATCGATCTCCTGTCCGGCATTTTTCATGGCAGTAAGAAGTGTCCCGTCCTCATACGATTTCGGCGGAACCGTCTTTCCCTCTTTGAGCTCTTCTTTGAGTTTTAAAACATTGTCGCCTTTTTTCAAAGTAGGAAGCTTTTGATTGTCCTCTGTATCATCTTTCTTCTCGGACTCTCGACCTTTCGCCTTTTGTTCGAGCGCAGTCCAACCGACTTGCTTCACGACAAATCCGCGAGCTCGAAATGGATGACCGGCCACATCGACAATAACAACTGTTTCGTCCTTGATTTCGGGCGGCAGAAACATGCACATGAAGCGGGTAGCCACCAACTGAAAAACATTGCTTTCTCGCTGTGGAAGACTAGCCGGTAAATCTTTATAGGTGGGAACAATTGCGTGGTGATCGGTGAGCTTGCCATCATCGACATAAGCCTTTGTGAGCCTGGGTTTTAACAGAGAAGCCGTTATCTTCCCTGGCACGATCCCTTCATTGGCAAACACGTCGCGAACACTCTGACTCGTCGTAGAATGTTTAAGAGTCGTAGATAGAATTCGCGGTAACTCAGGCACCATATCTGATGCCAGGTGACGAGACTCAGTTCTGGGATAGGAAATGAGTTTATAAGTCTCATACAATGATTGAGCTATATCTAGAGTCTCTTGCGCTGTATATCCGAACTGTTTGTTAGCGTCTTTCTGCAGCGTCAGAAGATCGTACAAAGGAGGTGCCTTGGCAACCTTTTCGGACGTGACCTCGGATCGAACTACACCATGCTTCTCTTTCTTGATCTGGTCAAAAATAGCTTCGGCTTTCGCCTTATCTTTAATCCTTGTCGGGTGTTCTCCTCTGCCGTTGGCTAGAAAACGCGCGGTGAAACCCGGATCGAAGGTCGCGATAATCTCGAAAAATGTCTCCGGTTTAAAAGCATCGATGGCATTTTGGCGATCGACAATCATACCGAGTGTAGGAGTTTGGACCCGGCCGATAGTACATAATTGGCGATTGATCGAAGTATAGGCTCTCGTAAGATTGAGACCGACAATCCAATCCGCGTGAGAACGTCCTGTGGCCGCATCGGCAAGACTGTCGAACTCTTTCGAATTCTTCAACTTGCTGAAACCATTGCGAATCGCATCCGCCGTAAGCGAACTAATCCAGAGTCGCTCGACTGGCTTCTTACAACCGCTGAGCTTGTAAATCAGCCGAAAAATGAGCTCGCCCTCGCGCCCGGCGTCTGTCGCGCAGACAATCGACTTGATCCTCTTATCAGCAAACAGCTTTTTGATGACGGTGAACTGCTTTTTTGTCTTGTCTTCGACTCTGTACTTCCATTCGGTCGGTATCATCGGCAGGTTAGCCAACCGCCAGGCGCCTTTCCAGGCCGGATTCATCTCTTCAGGCTCTGCCAGTGTGACCAGATGACCAAAAGCATACGTGACAATATACTCGTTGCCTTCAAAGTATCCGTCTTTCTTACTAGTGGCACCTACTACAGCAGCTATATCTCGAGCGACAGACGGCTTTTCGGCTAGTACAACTTTCATCGGCTCTCCTTCCTCAAAGGCATTCTTGCCCATCTAGCTCGAAAGGTAAAGACTGGCTGTTCGCACCACTTTGGTATATAGAGTCGCACTTCAACAGGTTTTCAAAACCCTCGCCGAATAGATATTCCTTTCGGGTCAGGCACGCTAATCAGTAAAGCGGACGCGTCAGGAAGAGAGCCTAGCATGCCGAACACGTTTCCTTTGCAATCGTGTCGGCGAACTAGAGTGTTCCCGTTGAAGTGACACCAGCTATGGTGTTGGCTCGATCTTTCAACTGTGTGCGCTCTGTTTCCTGACCGAGATAATACATTGTATCCGCGTACCGCTTGAGGTATGGCACAAGCGAGATCGAATTCGATCCATAGTATTCTTCCGCTAAGGAAAGGGCGCTCTTCAACATCGGCGCGGCCGCATCATACTTTTTCTCTTCGACATATAGACTGCCGAGTGCGTAGGCGGTTCTTGCCTCGCTGCCGTTGTGCGATGGTTCTTTCTTCCAGAAGTCGAGTGCACGCGAATAAAGATGTTCGGCCTCGTCGAATTTCTTCTCTTTGATCAAACATTTCGCCAGTTTATCGATTCGAGGAAAGACCTGGTGCGGCTCGTCGGGTAAGACTCTTTCGGTATGCTCCAGGGCATACCGAAAATAATTTTCCGCTTCACCGGTCTGATCTTTCTCGAGACAGATCGTTCCCAGACTGTCAAAACTATTGGCGAGAGAAAGATGCTCCTTACCAAGCACAGTCTCTTTCACGTCGAGAGCCGCTTTGTATAGACGGTCTGCAAGTTCGAAATTTCCGCGGGAGCGATATTCATTACCTATGCCATCACAGGTGATGGCCCAGTCGATAACCGGATCTCGCATCGTGGGCGATGCTACTCCCGCCCATGCCGTGAGTGGTTGCCCTTTCTTGAGGGTAATAGGTCCCTGCGCTGCCTTCCGGTACTCACTCAAGCGCCCCTCAATATACGAGAGAAGTTGCTCGGTAAGCGGATCTGCCTTGGTGGCGGTGCCATGCTCCAGGTGAAACCTGATAAGCGAACCCATTGACGGTATGATCTGGCCATTTCCATCATCCACCAAAGCTTTCTTGATATGAAACTCTTCTTCCAAAAGTGGCTCGGCTTCAGAAAATCTTGCTCTGATGGAGTAGAGTCGGCCAAGATCGCCAAGACTCTTCGCAAACCTGATGTCTTTTTCCCCGAATGCAGCCGACTTGATTAGCGACTGCTTGAACAAACGCTCGGCATCTCCATATCGACCTGTATCAAGTGCTTCATTGCCGGCGCGATGTAGTCGTTCCCACTCTCCACCAGGGGCTGACGAATCCAACTTGGCGGCAGGAGATTTAACCGGGCTATCTGCACCGATTGCTGGTTGCAGCGATACGACCGCCATGGCTGTCGTCAATATCACTAAGGTGTACTTCGATTTGCCTTCTGATTTCATGACGAACTATCTCTTTACTACTCACCCGCTCATTCTACCGAAATAGCAGCAAGATGTATCGAAGATATAGTTCAGTTATCGGTCCAACGTCTTATAGTGCTTTAGCGAATGGCGTAAGAAGGGGTCACCATTCTTGCCTGGGCATGCTCCGGATCTTCATCGACGGAATCCAAAACTTGAATATACGAGGCACATTCCTCAGTTTGAGCTTGTTGTCTGACCGACACGGATGGTGTAAGTAGCGAATCACCGGACTGGGTCTTCTCAGTAGCACGAGTAATTGTGTTGAGGTGTTCAGGCTGAACCTTCACGGTTGCACTAGCCTCAGAGTGGTGCATGGCCTCAGCACCGAGCGATACGACAGCACTTAGAATTAAAGCAACTGCCAGACCAGTGATTCGCATATCTTTCCCATTCCTCTGCTACTCTCGACTATCACACAACGAATGTCGCGAGCATTTTTAGGAGGGAGGATAGTTAAGTGCTCGACTAGCCGTTTCTACCTGCGTGGGGACAACCCAAGCTGACCACGTTTCCTTCGAATTTTCGAGACCAGCCCTTCGGAGCGCAAACGTGTCGAACACGTATGCCTCGAAGTTTCGAAACCAGCTCATCGGAGCGCCAGCGTCCCTTGGCACCTAGCGTTCGGAAAACGGCTACGTCGGAGTTTCGATAAATCTAAATACCGATTCGGTTATCTTCCGTAGTACTGAACGTAACGTCCCATTGTGGATTCGGTGCCACCGACGATTGCTTCGGACGATCCACCAGAGTCAAGTGCACCACCGGACTCGGAGCCACTCTCCGATTGCAACGCACCGCCTGATTCCGATTCGGCGCCGCTATCCTGCGGTCCGCCGGACTCCGACTCGCCCCACTTCACACCGCCGGTCTCCGATGAGCCACCAGCGCTGTAATAGCCGCCGGACTCAGAATCACCGCCACCGACCATGATGAAGCCGGCTTCTGAATCTGCCCTGGCGCCACTGGTGAATGTCAGGCAGGCAACCGCCGCCAGTACCATCGAGTAGGCTACGTTTCTCATTTGTTTCATGATTCTCTCCACGTTTTGAAAATCCATCACCAATTCAGGGCAAGGCAGAAAATGGCTTCCATAAGATCGTAACAGACGGAAGCAGTGCTGAGTACCGAATGGAAACCAAGAACCACGCTTGGCAAGCAAGAAAATTGTGACAGCCTTCCTCTTGAAAACTTCAATTATCTTTTAATATGATGTATGTTCTGAATTGTCGAGCTTATAAATTTAGATAGGTGCCTGCAAACCGTGGCTATCGCAGATACGAAAAGAATACGGCTGGGAATTTTGATGATCGATGCCGGTCTTATCACTCGTGAGGAGCTGGAGGAATGTCTGCGCATGTCCAGAGAGACTGGACTCCCGGTTGGACGGATGCTTCTCGTCAGCGCAAAAACCACGGAAACAGTCCTTCAAGCCGCCGTACAGGCTCAGTCACTACTCAAGGACGGCCTCATCGATCTAGAGACGGGGTACAAGGCGCTTCGAATTGTCAAAGCGGAGCGCAAATCGTTCGACAACGCACTCAAGCAGCTAAATATCATCATTGAAGAGGTCAAGATCAACAAGCTTGGACAGCTCTTGTTGGCGTCCAACTTCGTGACTGAAGAACAGCTCGAAGAGGCGCTCACAGGGAGCGCTTCGACTGGACTCCCTTTCGGACGTATGCTGGTTCTCAACGGCGTGATCAATGAAGCTCAGTTGGCAGCGACGCTGAATGCGCAGATTCTGATCCGCGATGAAAAAATCACAAAAGAGCAAGCAATAGACGGACTGAAGCAAGCCCGAAGAAGACAGATTGCGGTCGAAGTTCCTCTTATGGAGAAAGGCTTTTATCGAGTCCAGGCGCGCGACGCGATACGACTTGGCGAGCTTCTCTCGCTTGCAGGTCTGATCTCGGAATCGCAACTTCTCAATGCTGTGGAGCTCGGATTGATTTCGCAAAAACCTCTCGGTCAGGTTTTGATTGAGCTCAATCTGGTTAACGAAGACATGCTCAAAGTCGCATTGCAACTGCAAGATCTTGTATCGAAAGGCACGCTGAGGCCGCTGCAAGCATCCCAAGTTCTTGTTCAAGTCCGCGAAACAGGAAAGTCCATACCGGACGCCGTCGCACTGATCGAACGAGGCGGAAGCAGCGAAGCGCTCGACATCACGCTCAAGGATTTCTTGATGACGGTCAAGACCGTCACCACTGAAGATATTCAGAACGCCTTCGAAGTTTCGGTCAACAACAACCAGATTCTCGGACGGATGCTCTTACTCGCAGGCATTATCGATGAAACAACATTGCAGGCCGCTATGCGACTGGTATTCCTGGTTAAGGGCGGGTTGATGAACATGGAGCAAGCACAGCAAGCCTTCGATTACAGCCAACGGCACCGTGCCACCATCGACGAAGCGCTTCAGGAACTCAACATTCAACCACCAAGCTCGGTATCATAGGGCCGCCGACCTCGAATCTCTATTCAAGTTTTCGATTGACTCGTTAAGCGCGAATCAAAACCCCGCTGCTATCTAGCAGCTGAAACGAATGGATTTTGACGCTTCTCATGCCAGATACTGGTGTCGGGACCGTGACCTGTTATTACTCTCGTGCTGTCATCAAGTGTGTATAGGCGGCCGGAAATAGATTCGATGATCTCCTCATACGAACCGCCCCAAAGATCTGTCCGGCCGATTCCTTGCTTGAATAATGTATCGCCGGCAAAAAGAATGCTCTCTTTGTCCTGCACTGAATAACAAAGACTGCCCGGCGTATGGCCTGGAGTGTGTATCACGGACGCCTTTTGTTTTCCAAACTCCAAAATCTGCTCGTCATCGAGATATTGATCGACCGGCAATGGATCGGTGGCCGTAAAACCAAACATCGAGCACTGCTTGAGCAGATTATCGTAGAGCCACTGGTCTCCCTTATGCAGACAGATCTGCGCCCCGGTCCGCTCTTTCATCTCGCGGCTTCCAAGAACATGATCGAAGTGTGCATGGGTGTGCAGAAGGTATTTAATTTTCAGACCATGCTTTTCGGCCAGTTCGATTATGTCGTCGACATCGCCACCTGGATCAATAACGATCGCCTCACCCGTTTCTTTGCAGCCAATGAGAGAACAGTTGCATTGCAGGGGACCGCACGGAAAACTCTCTACAACTAACATAGTTATTCAAACATCTCGCTGACCGAAGAATCATCATGAATACGCGCAATTGCTTCACCCAACAAGCGGGCAACGCTCAACTGCACAATCTTGTCAGAAATATGCTCGCGCTCATGAGGTATGGAGTTGGTGACAATTAGCTTCTTGATGCAAGACTTATTGAGACGCTCGTTGGCAGGACCGGAGAGAACCGCGTGCGTAGCGCAAGCATAAACCTCTCTGGCACCTTCTTTCATGAGAAGCTCCGCGCCCTTCACGAGCGTCCCGGCAGTGTCGACCATGTCATCGACCATGATGGCAATCTTGCCTTCCACTTCACCTACGACAGACATAACCTCGGCAACGTTGTGCTTGTCCGGATTTCTGCGCTTGTCGATAATTGCGATCGGTGCATCGTCGAGCTTTTTCGCAAATGCTCTTGTTCGTGACACGCCGCCTACGTCGGGGCTGACAAGAACGATATCTTCCAGATCCATCCCTCGAATGTAATCGAGAAGAACAGGGCTGGCATAGAGGTGGTCGACGAGAATATTGAAGAATCCCATGATTTGCGGTGCATGGAGATCGAGTGCGACAACTCGCTGTGCACCGGAGGTGGTTAGAAGATCGGCTATGAGCTTAGCGGTGATGGCCTCGCGACCTGCGGCTTTCCGGTCCTGACGACCATAACCGTAGTAAGGCATCACGACTGTAATCCGTCCTGCTGACGCACGCTTAAGCGCATCGAGCAAGATCAGAAGCTCCATAAGATTCTCGTTGACAGGAGTGCAGGTCGGCTGAATTACGAAGCAATCCAAACCTCTGACACTTTCCTGGACCTGCACATAGATCTCTCCATCCGAAAAAGGCGAGATTTTTATCGGTGATACATGAAGTCCCATGTATTCAGCGACTTCTTTTGCTAGCTCGGGATTGGCAGTGCCTGCCAAAATCCGGAGTTCAGTCTTTCCACCTGCTAACAAGCGCTGACGAGCGGGCATTTGTGCAACCAAGAGCTTGTCCTCCTCGCGATTCCAGGCTCATTGTAGATTAGTTATAGATTTATAGAAACCATTGATCGATGTTTATGCTCAAAAAATCTTCTATGCGAATGGCAATTCGCCAGACAGGGAGAGGCTTACGGCACCTTCAATTGCGCACTTAACATGCATATATGAGAGCCCCCCTTGCACATATGCCGCAAAAGGTAAGCGCAAAGGTCCGTCTGCGGAGAACTCGATAGTAGACCCCTCGACGAAGGTTCCACCTGCCATGATTATCTGATCCTGATAGCCCGGCATGTGTGCTGGCTCTGGATCAACATGGGCATTTACTGGGGAAAAACGTTGGATAGCCTTGCAAAAGTTGATCAGCTTCTCGCGCGCACCAAACTCGATAGATTGAATGATATCGAACCTTTTCTCGAACGGACCCGGACTGACTTTGAATCCTAATTCGGCAAAAACCGCCGCAGTGAGCGCTGCACCCTTAAGGGATGAAGCAACCACGGAAGGTGCAAGAAAGAGTCCTTGAAAAATCTGACGGCTCTGACCAAAACTGTGTCCCATATGCCCACCCAATCCGGGAGCGGTTAAGCGGTTAAGGGCGTTATCGACGTTCTGCTCCTTGCCCGCCACGTAACCGCCGGCAACACAAAGCCCACCGCCTGGATTCTTGATCATGCTACCGGCGATCAGATCCGCGCCTGCCACAGTCGGCTCCTCGCATTCGACGAACTCGCCGTAACAGTTGTCGACCATCACAATCGCATCAGGTTGAACTTCTCTGACTGCGCCGACCATCAATCTAATCTGCTGATTGGAATATGTTGCCCTCGACATGCTGTAGCCACGGGACTTTTGAATGTAGTAGATCTTCGCCGGTGCGTGAGGCTTGATCAACTTTACGAGGTCCTCTGTGCAAGGGGCATGCCCGGTCGCCACTCGAGCTTCGTCATTAGAATCGATGTACGGACCGAGATCGATCTCCTCATATACAGCTCCAAGCCGCTTTAAACTTCCAGGCTCGTCGCCGACGATGCCGAGCACCTCTTCGAGCGAGTCGTATGGCGGTCCGGTCAAACACAACAATTTTTCGGAATAGCCGATGTTACCTAGAATCGCACATGCTAATGCGTGGGTTCCGCTGACGAACTGCATCCGCAAGCACGCCGATTCGCTATTGAAGACATTTGCGACGATAGAATCAAGCGCCTCACGCCCAGCGTCATCAATGGCGTAACCGGTCTTCTCAGCGAAGAATTCCTCCGTGACGCGGGCTTCTCGAAATGCCGTCAATACCTTATGTTGATTCGACAGGCAAGTATCATCAATAGTCCGAAAGACATCTGCCAGGCTCGCTTCGGCATTCGTTATTAAGTCTCTTGCTTTGATAGTGGTGGTCATGAAACCAGCGCTCCTGTATTTATTGAGATGCAGATTAGAGCGAACCGTCGCTTAATTCGTCCTGTGTTATTGAACTAACTCGAACAAACATACGTCAATAAATATATGACGATGTGTGATTTTGATTGCCGAGGAGGTGTGGACATGCACAAGGTATTGCACTCCATTGGATCGTTATTCAGGAACATTCGGTTGGCCGACTACATCGTAGAAGAACTTTGCCGACAGTGCGGTCGCCCCGTGCAGGCTGAGGAGAGTTTGGATTCAGCTCCGGGGATTTGTCTGTGCGCCGCCTGCAATCAAGTGTTCACTGCCGATAAGCCGACCGAGTGGTGGCTCGCTCTAGATGGTATCGCCGAAGGTGTCGGGAGCAAAAATGCGGATCCCTTCGGTTTGCCCGTGTTCACGGCCTCGACCTACGCAGGACCGATTCAAAAGCTTATCCGTCGAATCAAATACGATGATGATACCCTCGTTGCCAAAGACATTGGACCGAGGCTCTATCTGGCATACAAGCACATGACAGATCGTCACGCACAACAATTCGAGAAAGACATATTCACCATCGTACCGATTCCTCTGCACCAGAAGCGCCAGTTAAATAGGGGCTACAATCAGGCTCGACTGATTGCCGGAGAGTTTGCACGCCTTGCCGATTTGCCGGTTGAGACCAAGATGCTCAGGCGGGTGAAAGAGACAAAACCTCAATACGGACTGAAGAAAGGCGAGCGCCTGGACAATGTGAAGGATGCGTTCGCACTAGGCAAAGTCAGCGCCAGGGGACGCAACATTATTTTGATAGACGACGTGTTTACTTCAGGTGCGACGCTTCTCACTTGTGCGTCACTGCTGAGAGCCGCCGGCGCCTTACGGGTTGTGGCTATTGCCGCTGCGCGAGCGCCTTTCGACAAGGATACAAATGCGCGTCGACAACATGCATCCAACATCTCAGTGCCATCAATCAACGGCAAAAGCTAACGTCTTCTCCGTCCTGAAGGGCGCAAGGATCGTGGGTTTAAGCCGCATTTCGACATAGTTTCGCCACAAGGTTAGCGCGCGAGCCCCGCCTTTAGAGTCTTCTGCGCTACATTCAAATCTGCGTCCTGCCAAGGAGCGATTACCGAGTTTCGAGCTTCTGGGTAGCGCCGGGCGATGCTGCTGTAGCCGACACCATTACCTCGCCCTCGACTTTCTTGTTGGCAGCGCTCGATGACATACCCATGATACATCTTACAAGCACCGCCGATGGTAGCTGCGTCCACTTCGATAGGTCCACTCGCTTATCCGGCTCGATTGTACCAATTGGTTTGAACTCCTCGTTACTCGCGAGCCTCGCCGGACTTACAGTCTCTTTGACTTCCGCTGGAAGAGAGCAGATCGTAAAATCGAGATCGTCATCAGGAGCTGGTAGGCGTGCTTTAATATTCGCATTGTAGAGAAGACTTTTTTCATCGAGCCACTTCTGATTGATGTCATTGTCTTTCAGATCGGGCATTGCCAGCGGTGCGCGAACATTGCTCGAAACTCCACTGAGAAATCCGACGTCAACACTGCGCACCTTCGACACGCTTGTCGAAACCCACGGTAGAGTCAGGCCCCGCTGTTTAACGACAGCAGCATTTTCTGAATTGATATCGATTACAACTGTTTTGACAATGTGAGTCATCAAAATCCTTTTGTCATTTTCGACAATTTGCGCGGAGGATCTGGATTCTTCCAAAAGCTGATTAGCAAGTGGCCTTAGCTGCGGGTAGCTCTTCATCACCGTATTCAGTGCCTGCCTGGAGCTGTACACCATCTCTCTTGAGTACCCGGTCATAGAATTGATGTCTCCGATCCAGTCGTTGCGATTAATCCCGGTAGCCATGGACAAAGCCAACCCCTCTGCTTTGCTTTCATTCCGACGATGCTGATTCATAACCATATATAGACAGACGAAGATCAGTGCCACCGCAATGACCATGAATGCCACGCAAACGACCAGAAACAGAGTGCTTCCACTTCGGATTCTAGCTTGTCGAGGTTTAAAAACCATAGGAGAGATACTCCGCGCGACCAACCGGTTCGGACCGGACGCTCACTACGATCGGCGCGCTAATCAGACCCTGCGTGCTGAGTTGCACCCGCCTGAAGCCATAGCGTTGCATCCCGTCGACGAAGAGATCGAAATCGTCTTTCGTTACGACGATCATCCTGAGAGCAGATTTTTTCAGGTAGGCATCAAGAAAGATTCTTACGGCTGCATTAGCTGCAGCATGAGCTTCTTCTTGTCGGAACTGGCTATCGCCAATCAACACTTTAACGGTTCCTGGAGTGCCCGGTCTAATTGCCAGGGTGTTGAATCTTCGCAGTCCTACCGGGATGGAACGGCTGTAGTAAATATCCTCGTACAAAGTCGAGGGAATCGCTTCTTCCGTTATGTAGCCGGCTTCGGCCAGCTTTCTCTCATCTTCGCTTTGTCGCTCCAGACCTTGCTCGAACTTCACTGTCGCTCGGATTAACGGCTGCAATCGCGCATCAGGATAATCGAACGCGCTCCGAAGGTGTTCGGTCGAGATGGAAATGATCCAATCCGCGGCGCCGGACGATGCCGGCAAGGTCAGGCAAAGCAGGAGAACGAACAATGAAGCAGTAATAGTGAGACAACGTGAAAGCATGAGGATCGCTTTCTCATTCCTCCGAGACGGCATGACGGGAGAGTCGAGCGACTGTACTGATCTTACGAGTCGCATGATCAGTTTAACAGCAACGCAACGCTTTAATGTAGAACAAGTTGAGGTTGAAGCAATGTGAAATCTTTGAAATCAGCTTGCATAGAGAATCTAACAGGAGTGACTAGCGCTGGAAGGTTATATGTTTTAGGTACCAGCTCCATCGCATTGATGATCTCCAGCTCCAGTTCCAGTGAGCCACCGGTCGGAGCAAACTAGCTCGCTAGCCGCTTGTACAGTTGGCCGGCGTGCTTGATCTCGGCGAGAAGCAACGTCCAGATTTTCTTCCTGTCTGTTTCTACGAGGTACATCAAGATCTACGCGTAGGTGCTAAGAAAGAAATATAACATTGGTTAAGAAAAATCTCCATACGAAAATCCTCACGAAAATGGCATCAAGACTTTAAAAAACTTAGGTCTCACAAAGTATCAAAACAAAAAACTCGATCGTCAAAGAATGAGTACACTGCCGACCGAATTGATGAAATGCACTCTCTTTTAATGTCGAGGGATTAGAGCATATCGATATAGTCGGTAAGGAAGATTGCACAGCAAGATCGAGATACCATCTTGTAACAAAAGCTCGATAAGCTGTATCTAGCGCGCACGACTGAGGTTAGCCCACAACCCAACCACGCATGTGGACCTCCAGCCTGCGGTATCACCTGTAGCGGCAAACTAGAAAACAGACGCGCAATCGGCGGTGCGATCAGCGTGCCCCGTTTACTATTCCAATGATGAGGCAAATCCAATGGCTTACCATGAAGTAGATCAGTCCACAGCTCTTCCAAGTACGAAACAACAGCCGAGCCTATCCGCGCGGGTTTTCGACATGATGGTTCAAAACGCGGGCACCAAAACAGCGGATAAAGCGACGAGCATTGCGATGGTTAATCTTGAGCCAGCAGAAAAGACAGAGAACAAATGGGAGAAGAACAAGCCAGATGTGGTGAAAGAAGAGGCAGAATCGCCCTCGAAATCCGATGTCTCAGAAGCTACAAAAAAGGCAGACGAGTTGTTTGAAGACGAGCTCACCAAGAAAGTCTATAAGGCGCTAATCAGCGGACACGCAGGCGGTCTGGATATACTGTTGCACGATCTCAGACATGACCAGGGGTTAGAAAAAGGTGAAGGGAAAAAACTGCTGCAAAAGGTTGTCGACAATCTCAACAAGGTCCTGCGCTACCCCGTGGAACTGGTTACCAACAACGAAAGTAGCCCGCCGCCTGAGTTGGGACTGAAGTTCAAAGCTTATCACTATGATGCCGGTGGACAAGGTGACGTCGGATCGTGTTACTCGGAAGAGACTTCGGTGACCATGTGGGGATTTGGCAAATACGAAGCAAAAACGTTTTACAAGATGCCGAGATCAGCAGCCAATCTTGGAGCAGATATGGGTGAAGCTGACAAGCGATTGAAGACAATGCTTGTTCAATCAGCGCTTCGCTCAAAGCAAAACTGAACTAACGGATTACCGTGAACTGCAGAAGTCCAAACCGAACCTCGGTTTGGCTTTTGCCTTCGCCTGTAATGTTTTCCAAAGCCAGAACCCACTATAGCTATTTAACATATGCAACTAAGTTGTATGATCTCGCAACTATATGTATACAGGCAGGACCCATGAAACACGATAAATCAAAGGGTGGACCGCCCAATCGCCGCGTCCGGCGAATGAGCGACGAAGAAACTTCTTCGTACAAAGAAACTCGCAGACGGCGTTCTGAAGGTGGGCAAGAAGAAGGCGGCGAACGCGGACATGAGCGTGGAAGGGACAGGCAAGAGCGTTCCGACAATGTCCAGCTGTATCTCAGTCCTCGGCTGCTGAACCTGGCTACTGAACTAGCGGATCAGGCCAATATGCCACTTAAGCTTTATCTGACGGAAGCCATTAAGTACGTGATTCTTAAGCAAGCTGGTCCGATCGACCAACGTAACCGATATAAAGCCGAGTTCAAATCGGAAGCGCGCGTTCGAACCGGCACCTGGAGGGCAGAGTCAGAGCGACAACGCGACCAAGAAGGACGAGAAGAGACAGAAAAAACAGAAGTACGAGACGAAACAGAATCACCCAATGTCGATGAGACAGTAACTCTCAAATCGGAAGAAGGTTTCGAATCAGACGAAGTCAATGCATCGGAAGGCACTTCCGAAGAGAACACCGGCACGAGACGACAAGTCTCTCGGTCGGAAGAAGACGAATCGGACAACCAGGAATTTCGTCGGGAAGAGCGGCAAAATCGAGAAGGGTTTGATCGCGGTCGCGGAGATGCGGGCGGACGTGGTCACTACAAACGTACCGATGACTCCGGGGCGGGCCGTTCCTACGGACGTGGTGGCGGAGACCGCGGTAGACCCAGCACGGGCGGCTACCGTGAAGACAGCGGTCGCGGAGACGATCGAGGACGTGAAGGAGCCGGCAGAGGTCGCTCTGGCGGCGGTGGCGGATATGCAGGCGGCGGACGGGCTGGAGGTCGCACCGGTGGCGGTGGCGGATATGGCGGCGGCGGTCGCACTGGTGCCGGTGGTCGTCCGAGCGGTGGCGGATATGGCGGCGGCGGTCGCGCTGGTGCCGGTGGTCGTCCGAGCGGTGGCGGATATGGCGGCGGCGGTCGCGCTGGTGCCGGTGGTCGTCCGAGCGGT
>JAIERK010000134.1 GCA_019746975.1 Candidatus Obscuribacterales bacterium | reverse complement strand
GCCGATATCGCTGACGGTGAACCACCAGATCGCCGATGAGCTTTTCTTCCCTGTCACGTCAAGACATTCTGCCGTGACGAAGTAATCGCCCGGAGGCAGGTCTTGGTCGAGCTTAAAGTCAGCGCGGGACGAATCCTCGTAGTTGGCGACCAGTTTGCGCTTCAACTCTTTGTACGGCTTGTCCTTCGGTGTAAATGGCGAATGGAATGTCTCGTTGTAGGACGTATAGAGACTCAGATCTGTGGATTCGCTAACCCCTGACGATAAAAAAGCCTCAGACCTCACGGTATCCAAGAAGGGTTTTCTATATAGTCTGATCGTCGCGTCTACCGCACCAGTTGCCTTGATCCAGAAGTTTGGGTTCTCTTTCGTCGTGAAAACTCTAACGTTACTAGCGATGCTGACAGATGGTTCGAGAACGCTCAGAGTCACAGTATCAGCAAGAGACTTTATCTTACCTGCTTCGATAAAGACTCCTTCGACACGCTCTGTTTCGAATCCGGGAGCCCTTACTTTGAGCTCATACTCTCCAATTGGCAGTTGGTCGATTTTGAACTTCCCGTTGTTGTCCACCCAAGCGCCGCGCGCGATCGTGGTTATTGCGTCGCGCGGTCCGGTCGCCACTGCATAGACTTTGTTGGCACGCATACTGTAAGAATGCAAGCCGAACTCTTTATCTTCGAGCGCGATTGTGCCCGTAATCGAGCCTGACGGCTTCTCGAAAAGCACTGCAACTGCCGCGACGAGCAGGCAGTAAAGCAGCATGATTTCCCATGAAAGGAATGGACTGCGTGATGAACTTTTGGGGGTTTTATCTGTAGACATCAGCTTCAATCTTGTAGAGTTGGCAGGGTTGCGACATTGGGATTCCGGCTTTGAGTTTGGTTTTTACCAGTTGATAGTGACGATCGCTTGCTTCTCCCGGCAAAAGCACGGCTCCCTTGCCGCCGGCGCGCACCATGAGCCCTTGCTTCAATGGAACTACTGCGCTCATTGAGTTTATAGGAACGATCCTCTTTATTACTGTGACCTGGGGGATGAGTTGATTAATTTCACTCCTTCTTACGCGTGAGTATCTGTAATCCTTGTTCAGTGCATCGACTGTGGTGTACACGGTGGCGTGCACTAGATCTTTCTTCGTGCCGTTGATCGAGCCCCAACAGGCGCGTGTATTGCCATTTTTGATCAATGTGATAAACAACCCTGCATCTTTTTTAAATTCATTTTTTACGATAAACCTTTGCGATAATTCATCAAGCGAAAGATTTTTCCACTCGGGCTTTTCGTCGCTCTTGAAATGATGCAAAATCGTTAGCCGAGAGATCTCTGGGAGGTCTGCTTCGATTGGCTGAAAAGCTACAGCTTCCCGCGACGCTTTCGCTTCTTTTGAATCGGACGAGGTATTGGGGGACCCTGCCGGAGCGCGGTGTGTTGTGAGCATGAGGCCTGCCGAGTCTATGGAGAACAAGCGATTGCCGGTCGAGTCCATTGGTTTGATTTGTAAGGATCTTATTATTGAAGTTTGGCTGGGTTTGGCTTCATCCGTGTAAGATCCTTGTTGAGGGCTTTCAACTGCATAAGCTGAATTGCGCGGATACTCAACGTGATCCTGATCCACGAAGCTAATCGATCGAAACGATTGATCTTGCTCTCCAGGTTTTGCGCTTTCGACGCCGTTAGTGACCGCTTCCGGCGCTGAGCCATTGCAATATTGAGACCAACCGGTGGTCAAAATTAAACACGCGACGGTGGCCAAGCAAAGTAATAGCGATTGCATTACGCGCTCTCAGGAAAATGTGTATTCCGAGTTCTTGAGACTATTATGAGTGTGTGTCGCTAAACTGGTGGAAACCAGAGGTTGAAAACGTGTGAGAAGACTGTAAAACTTGACGCGATCGAAATATGAAACCTACAGATACACATGCACAAAAGCCGGAGCGCCTCGACAGGCGTCGATTCTTGAAGTCGATGTTTGGTTTGGGCGGCGCTCTGGAGGTCGCACATGAAGCTCAACCGGTTATCGCAAAAACTGGCGGTCTCTTCTTCTGGGCCGATCTCAGAAATGGAAATGTAGGCTTCCCTTCGGGTCTGCACGTTCCCCAGTCGCGTCCTGGTTCCATCATGAAATTGATTACCGCGGCCTGCATATTAGAGGAAGGGCATTTTAATCCGAATGAAACGGAAGAATGTACGGGGACTGTGCACATAGGTGCCGACGCCTATCACTGCCAGCACGTACATGGCATCGTCAATCTGGAAGAGGCAATCGCCAAATCCTGCAACTGTTTTTTTGCAAAGGCTACGAGGCATACAGGTCCTGCCACCATTATTGAATATGCTCGCAAGTTTGGACTTGACAAGCCGGTGGCTGGTTTCAAATGTGGTTCATTTCCCGACAAACCATCTCGGCCTGCGGCGACTTATGCGCTTGGTTTAAGCGAAGATTTGGTGCCTAATTCTCTTCAGTTACTTAGACTGGCTGCTGTTTTCGGTACTCAAGGCAATGTTCCGCCACTACACAATGCAGGGATGCCTTCGGAAGATCAAGTCGATCATCCGGTACCCTTCGAGGTCAAGCTGCGTGATACCACTTTTAGACGAATCAGAAAGGGAATGGTGATGGCGTGTCAGGACGGAACTGCCAATGAGCTTGATCCCGAGCATAAGCTCAACATCGCAGCAAAGACAGGTACGGTTCCGCACGGAAAGAAATTCGAATCATGGGTGATTGGGTATTTCCCTCAGGAGAATCCGCGCCATGCATTTTGTCTCTATGCCCCTTCGGGAACCAGCCATGAAAGTGCTGTTCCTCAGGCTCGCCAGCGTCTCATGACCGTCGATTGGCCGTAATGCAACGCAGATTGCTTTGTGCTCTCCTCGTGTTTTGCATGATCGTTGCAGGCGTCGAACCTACGTGGGCGTCGCCGTCACGATTGCGAGTGCGATTGTTCGAATCTAGACAGGCACTCGATTCGCTGCAAATTCTCGGTAACAGCAAAATTGTCTCCCCTTTGCGAATGCATTTAGCTGGCAGCACGCAAATCAAAGTTAATCGCGATCGAGTGGAGGTTATTCCGCTCGATCTCAAAGGACGAATTCCCAATCTCAAGCATCCACTGGTGAGTGCACCGTACATCATCATAGAGCCTGCCAGCGGACCGGGTATTCGAGTTCGCACTTCGGCGGAAGTTGAACGAGTATACGGGGGACGATTACATTTTTCAGTAGATTCCTCTGCTCTACTGGTGCACAATGAGATCTCCACTTCGGAGTATGTCTCCTCTGTGGTCGGCAGCGAAGCGCCTCCAAGCTGTCCTTTAGAGGCGCTCAAGGCATTTGCCGTGATGACGATTGCGATCGTAGAAAGGAAGAAAGACGGAGAGTTGATCGGCGACTCAACCAGAGAACAAGCTTATTTGGGAAAACAGTACGCTACTGCTCCGGTGCGCACCGCGGTGCGCACCGTAATGAATAAACGTTGGCTGTATGGCAAGAATTCAGTTCGCCCCTATTACCACTCGACTTGTTCTGGTGGTACCAGCAGTGGTGCAGCAATTTTCGGTCCGGGCGCTGCTGCTCTGAAGTATCTTCGCGGCGTGAAGTGTGTTTATTGCGCGGGCTCACCGTTTTGGAAGGATAAGACTTCGACGGTCTCTCTTGATTCTTTCCGCGCACTATTTTCGGATACGGTTCCTGCCATCAGCGGCTTCGATGAGGCGGGGCGGCCTCTCCAGCTTGTTGGATCCAAGAGTGATGGCTCTGTACTTCGCTTGACCGGATACGAGGCCTGGCTAAAAATCGGACGGCAGTATGGATGGGGGCTGGTCCCCGGTACGAGATACAGCTATTCCGTTAATGGAGACTCCGTCACACTTAAGTCCTCAGGTGCCGGGCACGGAGTCGGTCTCTGCCAGTGGGGAGCCGCCGGACTTGCGAACGAGGGAAAATCATTCGACCAGATTCTCAGCTTCTATTTCCCCGGTACAAGAATTGTGGAAAAGCGATAGGACCTCCCAATCAAACGAATGAAGTGACTATGATATGCATTCGATGCTGAGGGAAGCCTGCGCCGGCCTGGATTTAGGATTGTGAATCAGTCCTCAGCGATTCGCGACCGACTACATAATCGGTGCACCACCGCTCGCTATAGCGCTTGCCGATTGGCTGAAGAGTTGGAATCTTGCGCGGATTGCACGCGCGTCGTGGCTGACAACGTCTATACAATCAGGAGGAAGACCCATGCTCTTACCAATCTCTTTGAAGTTGATTCCTCCCTGGTTGACGCCCATGAAGAAGATGCGATGCTTTTCCATAGACAACATGTCGTGTACGATCTTTGCCACGTCGCCGGCGGATGCATCTCCTTCATTGTTGCCTCCGTCCGACATGAGCAGCGTCACAGAGCGAGTTTGAATTCCGTAGGTGTCTTCCCACCATTTTGTCCGAGCAAGAACACTCCCGAGAGTTTCGATGCATCGGTCATACAGTGGTGTACCGCACCCAGCGATGAAACCTCCGCTTTGAAGTCGAGGCGCCGCCTTCAGATGTGTCCAGCGGAACTCGTCGTCACCGTCGGCGGTGATCCCCTTTGTGTAATCCGGACTAGAATTCAAAAGAACAGTAAGACTCTCAACCGAGTTGACCGCTTTTGCCGCCAAAAGCGAGTTGACGACCAGGTTGTGCCCCTCGATAACTGCAAGATGATTTCGGCGATGTTCCATAGAGGGGGAATTGTCGATCAGCATACAAAGTTGGGTTTGCTCGGTAACTGTTGGTTTTACTGGTGGTGCGGACATAGTTCGATTAATTCGTGTGGACAATCGTCCAAGCAGTGTCGCAGAACCGGGCGAGATCTCGCCGGCCTCGAGAGCGTCTCTGAATAGATCGGACGCATCAGGTGTTTGATTGTTCATAAGTCTCTCCTGTCATTTTCCAAAGCGAATGTTATACCTGTGCAGTTAATGCAACTCGAATATGTCGCTATTCATTCCTGGCCAGTCCTTCATCGGAACTTTTGAATTGACGACGTTCATCCCTGCTTTTTTGAAGTCCGCAATAGCGTCCTTCCCTTGTTGTTCGAATCCGGGGACAGACGAGGTGCAATCCTCTAAAATGTAGACACGTTTTGCGAGGTTCGGATCTTGAACCATAATCCGTTTGAGAATGTCGTAGATAGCGGCTCTAACACAATGAGACTCAGCCTCTCCCGCTATGACCAGAGCTTCGTACTTAAGCAAATCTTCGATCGCCTTGTCCGACTCCTCACCGACGGTGACACCATCATGTGCCTTTACGACTTCTGTTCCAAATGGAGAATAGTACTCGCTCAAAGGAAGGTCGCCTTTCAGTCTGTACTGGGTTCTGCTCCAGCGCGCAATGTCGTGGAAATCAACGGCTTCTTGCAACGAGGGCACGAGAGCATGACCAGGGCTCGCTAATCGACCGTGAACCGGCCAAATCACTAATGGAGGCTTGCCGAGTCGCGCCAGCTCGTCCGTGTAGTGAATGGCATAGCTTTGCAGCCATGGCAAGAATTTCATATCGCCGAAGATCAGGTAAGCCATTTCTGGATTGACGAAAATTGATCTGCCGACATCGCCGGGGAGCACAGTCGTGAATCCCTTTGGGGGATTTCCATCCTTATCGATCCAAAAAAGCGGATGAAAAATTTGAAACAGGTAATGAGTATCGAGAGTCAGAATAATGTCGCTAATGACTCGCATGTTGCGGTACAAGAATTCGCAAATGTTGCTCGTATCGCTTATCGATGCCGGCGCAATCGATAGCTCACCATCCTTGAGGCAAAACGTTTTCTGTTGATCGATGATTGTGACAGCGATCGAATACTTGTCCTTACGACGAGGCTTTAGATTGTGAACTGTACGCCATTGTTGTGCGCCAGTCATGATTTCGTCGTAGCTAGGTGTGAAGAACTCGCTTACCCTATCAGGATCGAAGATGGGTGGGGTTGGTAGCTCGTATTTGTACAAAACATTAGTGTTAGCCATGGTGTTATCTCCTTTTGATTGTGGGGCACTATGTGCAGTGGCGGACAACCGCCAATCGACAATGAATGGTCGTAGAGTTGATCTGAGTTCTGAGTCGCTCGACTGCGACGTATTTATTGGTTTCTTTTACGGTATGAGTGACATGCTGTTAAACCTGCTTATGGTTTTGGTGGAACATAGATGAAGTCCGAATTGTGTGTAGAGTAGTTGTGAACAGTCCAGGCTCTCGGCTCGAATCTCCGAAATCTGTTTCACGATCTCTAAGCGACCTGAAGCTTCCGCAATTGTTGCGAAACCGCTATTGGTGGCGATCAACAGGACTTCAGTGGTTTGACTGCCCATCGTGGGAAGAGTGGCTGCACAACTGGATTCTTGGAAGTCTTGCCAACCACCTGTGCCTTCCGGTTCTTCGCGAGTTGCTAACAGTCGCCCGCGCCTATCTAAAAGGCTGCAGCGATTGTAGATGCGTCCCGCAATCTTCGTTGTGGATAGAAGCCAAACGCGATTCTTCGAAAAGCGGCATCTGAAGTCGAGGGGAGTGCCGGAAAACAACTCTTCTTCAATCAAGGTGCGACCTGGATTTGAATCGAAGAGAAATGGTCTTTTGAAGTCGCCAGCAAGGATCAATCCGAATCCGAATTCCTGACCCACCCAGATCCGCGTTTGGTTTGTCAAAACCTCTTCGATTAACCTTGTCGTCCCATCCGCGTAGCAGAAGAGTTGTCCGTGGTCCACGAAAAAGTAATTTTTTTCATTGGCGGCAAACACTGGTAGGCTCCCTCGGAAAAGCTCGACGTTAAGTCGTTCAACGCTTTTTTCGCCATCAAGAATGTAGATTCGATTGTCCTTCCCGCACAATGTTTTCGAACCGAAAAGTGCAAATCTGAGTGCTGGGTCTAGCGTCCCGCGAAGAATCGCACGACCGTCCTCTCGGTAGAACTGACCGTCCGAGAAATACAAGTATCGAAGCTGCTTTCCGTCGTATTCCGAAGTGAGAATTACGCCATCTGTGTGGAACAGCCGAGTCGCTTTACTTGTCGGAGTTTGCGATGGGGTAGCAGAGCCGTTGCCGCTAATTGTCGCAACCGGTTTTCTAATTATTGATTCAAGAATCTCCATTGGAATTGGTTGGCGAGCGTCGCGGACCAAGATCTCGTAGAAATAGTCTTGCAACTGTTGCGGGAGGCTTGAGATGGGCTCGCCGGCAGAAGGATACTTTACACTCGGTTGAAAGACGGAGACTCTCTTCAAGATCCTTTCGTCAGTCGAAAGCCTTTGCTGGGGATCGGAAGACTTGAAGACACCGCCATATGGATGGACATACAGCAGGCATTCGAACAACAGCACAGCGAAAGAATACCAGTCACTTTCTTGAGAGTGATTCTGCACCATGGCTAGTGCATCATGAATTCTCTGCAAATTAAGTGGATCGGTGTAGCGCGGAGAGAATGACCGGCAGCGGAAGGCACCGAACTGCATGCTGTCAGCATCTATAAGGTAGGGATAATTTCCCTTGATGAGGACATTGAATTGGTTGAAGTCTCCTATCACAATCGACTGCCTGTGCAGTTGAGACACCGTGCGGTGAATCTCTATGAATAATTCTACGACGTCTTTGCTTGATATACCGCCTTTCTCTCGAAAGTCGCGCTGCGAATAGTCGCGCAAACTGCAGGCTGGTGATATGAGCGGCATCGTGTATCCGGCGACTCGTCCTGTGCCGCCTGGATTGCTGAATGCGCAATCCTGCGGCGTGACGACATTCTGGGCTAAAACTTTTGGAAACTGCGGAAGTTTACTCTGATATTCATCCAGCCGCTGCGCAACCAATCTTGCAGTGCCGTCTCGTTTAAACTGTGGGTTGTCAGGCGTTTTGAACAGCTTGAGCGCTGTATCTGAATTGAGTCGAAAAATCTCGGCTTCGCCACCTTCTCCGATCAGATCGGTAGATGCAAGCTTGACCGGTTGATCGTTAATGAATACCGTGCGCATGTTTTTTTCCTCATGCTCTTCTTTTTCTAAAGGCAATTAGGGTGGTATCATCCGGCAGTAGGCCGAATGAACGCTCAAGGTGCATTCCCGCGCCATCATGCCTTGCCCGTACGACCTCACTATTTAACTGACGAAGCCATGGAGTAATTAGCTCCGGTTCTCGATCGTCATAGAATCGGTCGTTGTTCCAGAACTGCTCTACCGATCCCACGAGAATGTCTTTTCCAGGCAGATGTTGATTTGCTTTTTCCAACAGCTCATTTAATCCGTCTGTTGCTATCAGCCCTGAATCGAGGTCTTTCGTAGGGAGCACTTCATGCACTTTGAACCGTAACCAGTCGCCTGGATAGTTTGCACTGGTAAGCGGATACACTATATATGGTGGCGCATTGTCGGGGAATGGCCCCATGAAATTGAGGTCTCCATTGCACGCATATACGCCATCTCCCACGGAAAAGTAGAGCGTGACTTGTTTTGTAATCACCAGGCCGACGGTAGTGAACAAGAAGTAGTCATGCACCAGTCTGTCGAGAGAGCAACATCTAGATGTTTTTTCTTTCTCTTTCAACAATTGTCCAACCGATACCGAGCGCTCATGGACTACACAACTGCCGCAGCCGCAGAAGGGTATGTCCATATAATCTAGAATCTGAATCATCCGTTTGAGAAACTTTCTACGCACCCTTTCAAATACGAGCGCTCCATCCTCTTTGGTCTTGATCTCATCGATTGAACCGTTGCACACGTAATCGTAGATCAAGCGGCATATCAGGCGACCTCCAATCTTGGCGCCGACTTCGGAGTGTCGCCCGCTGCTAGAACCGTCTTGAACAGTGGCGATTGAGCAGTTAGGCAAGAGCTCGAGGTTATAGCCGTCTTGATTATTCTTTCCTAGCAACAGATTGCCTGAGCCGATGTGCGCTCTTCCTGAAATTGTGCCAGCGGAAAATTGAAACCCGAGAGTCATAAACTCCTCCGCGCATTGCTGAAGGCGCTCACGCACCCTGTGGATATATTACGTTCAGTGGACTATTGAGTAACCGTTAATTATACGATAGCTCGGCTCTTAAGTTCTGTCAACTGGGTGGTTGCCTGGCAAGTGACTATTTAATTAACCGGCTACGCTACGCTAAGTTGAAACGACCATCGCGAGGTTTGGTTCGAATTTGGTTGTAAATTGGAGTGTGGCGCTTAGGAAAAAAACGCGAGACTTCGTCAAGTGCCAGGGCGCGAACAAAGGCGTTAGGAGGGATCCGCTATGTACGTCCCTGAGTCCACTTCGATGTCGAAATAAACGCCTTGGAGAAACGGAGGGCATTCGTCAAGCCCGTGATTATGGATGCATCAATCGCGCCCGGTTCTGTGTACCTAGAGTCTGGAAAGCACCGATATAATCTGGCGATAGTGCGGAATCGAAAAGTCATCGGGATCGAGGTCTGTGGCTCGGTCCAGGCAGCGCTGTGCTTCCAAGACGGAGCCTCCGATTGCGTGGACTCTGGCGAGCTGCAGCCAAGTGTTTAGATGGTTTGGATTGAGCTCTACCGCCTTGTTGAGATAATTGTTGGCCTGTTCTAGGCGACCAGCACTACTTTCGCAATGCGCGAGCAGGCAGTAGAGCACCTCAATTTCAGGATATCGACTGATCAATTCTTCGAGTACAAATCGAGCTTCCATCAGCTGTCCCCGCGCGATTTTTCTGCGCGCTTCAGCAAGACCTTCTTCGGCCAGGTAGGGAAGCGGCTCCTTTGGAAGTTGCGTTTTGAGCAGCGTCCAGGCAAGTGCGCCTTTGAGCTTGTCGCCTTCCAGTTCTCGCACTTTAAGCAACGAATCACGGGCTTGCTCTGTCCACCCGTAGCTCAAGTACTGCTTCGCCAGGTCAAGATAACCTTGTGGAGTCAAATTATCCGGGACAGTTCGCGGCGGCTGAGTGACTTTTACGGCCTCGTCGACAGCCATATTGAGCGCGTCTTGCATCCCCGTGGTGATGGTGCGCACTGATTCCTCGAAACCGAACTTCAAGAGTCGAAGTACCTGATTGTCCTTCACGAGGTCATCTGCAACCTTGGAACTCGAGTCGACACCATCCTGCACGAAATCGACGAACGATTTAGCCACCCCAAGAACCTGCTCACCAATCGAAACGCTTGTGTCGAGCCCCTCGATCATTCTTCTGAAGCGAGCGAAATCTTCCTCGCTCAACTCTCCAAACGGTGTACCGGCCAGGTCATTCGGCTTAGTCTGCAGGGCGAGACGACCAGCCTTCACAGACTGGCGGGTCCATCCCATCAAGTAGTACTGAATGGCAAGTCTGCAATAGTCATGGGGCTGCAGATGGTCGGGTACTCTCCTCGGGGGTGCTTTGA
The DNA here is from genome assembly GCA_019746975.1 of Candidatus Obscuribacterales bacterium. GTDB lineage: Bacteria > Cyanobacteriota > Vampirovibrionia > Obscuribacterales > Obscuribacteraceae > JADYXR01. The sequence goes on along the minus strand of JAIERK010000134.1, from coordinate 82,831 downwards.
TCATATGTCCTCGCGGATTAACTCCAGAGCTCTGGCGCCAAGTCATAGGTGGACGCCGAAATTTCGTATAAGTACATAAGATACTATAGTTTGGCATCTTGCGCTCGGGGTTGACCAGAGGGGTCGATGTCGTGCTTCAGTGTCTGAGGCGAAACTAGTTGATGGCTTTGCTTTCGAATAATTCGGTTTGATTTTCAAGCAGATGCGGCTAGGTACTAACGTTGAACGGAAATAGCGATTGATTCGCTCACTATCAGGTTTTGCAGAACATTTATGTATCCCAAACTAACCCCATGCACTTTAGAGTCAAAGGAAACTTGATACCAAATATAGTGCCCTTTGATTTGCTCGGATTGATGTATTGTTCTCTCGCGGGCTAGCTGTTTCGGGAAGGAGAGCTAGAGTCCAACAAGACGACAGCACACGAGCTATGCTGGCAAGGCGTCGAGTTCGTAAAGGTAGTTGGTTGCGATACCTCCACTCGCTGACAGTTTGAATCACAATCTCAACGGTGAACATTTTTTCAGCGCTCGCCGCGCCATCATTGTGTTGAGCATGCTTGAGCTGTCTTGAAACGTTTCTGCAAAGGTGTGAGAACATCACCTCCCTATCTTCATGATGGGAGGCTACTTACGCCTGAAGATTCAGGTTGAGTTTTTCGGTTTGCTTCGAGAAGTCAGACTCACTGAAAGCGAGAAGCAAGATCGAGTCGTGGTCCTCAATGGCCTATTGTTATCGTCAGCTTGAAAACTGGCTTTTGATATTTCTCCTGATTTCGCGAAATCAGCCAGCCATGCGTGTTTTTCCCATTACAAAAACCTCATAATTGGATTATGATTGTTATCCTGGAAACACAACTGGGCAGAACCAGGGAGAGCAATCTATAGCGCTGGCGGTTTTTGCCACGCTGCTGACACATTTGTTTGTCATGATGAATCATCGACCAGGGGATGAAATGAATACAGTTGCCAACAATTCACTGACATTTGGAGCCGCGACTCCCCTCGAGATCAAGGCTGAAGAGCTCACCATGTGGCTGAGGGCCGGCCTCGATGAGCAATTTTCTCGGCAGTTTCAACGATATGCTAGGACCGCGGACGACATAGAGCTAGAGGCGTTGGTAGTGTTGATTAACAACCAACTGGCCCTAGGTGCAAGTCGGAAGCAAGCCAGAGTCGCTCTATCTCGATCGTCTGGTCGTCCTTCGGTGACAATATTGGACAACTCTCGATTGTTCGGCAGCGGGTGGCCTGTGGCCCGGCAGACTTTCGCGTTCTAAAGCGAATTGCCAGGACAAAATCTCAAAAGTCATCGCCAACCCCTCGAAGCGAGGACGATTGGGCTGCAGTAAGGACGCTCTCGACAGGACGCCTGACTAGATAAGTCTCAATGGATTGTATTCAATTCGAAGCGGCGCTAGGTGAGGATTCTCCGGCAACATCGGTCTTCCGGCCCAGGGCAGCTACTGGGGATGTGTCATCGGCAGCATGGCCTACAAGCTCTGCGCCGGCAGTTGCTGCAAGGCCTTGTCAAAAACAAAAGTCAAGCGGATGCCCGTCATGCGATATAAGGCAGACCTCAAAACGGCTCAAAATGCACCCGAAAAATAAGAGAGACCTTATACCGCGCGTTGTGGGCGCGAGTCGAGATGAGGTTGAGCGCGGGTTGAGATGCGCTTGTCCGCGAATCTAGATGACTTAAATCGTGGGCGATTTCCATCGTTGTATGTCAAGCATTCAATGACCTAAATACCCGCTCGGTGTATGATCTCTTTCTTTGAGTCGCCGGTCTCAATCCGGCGCGCCGTGTTGCAATCAGGAGCATCCCATGCACTCTCGTACAAGAAAGACCGGGTCTATCAAAGCCAATCAGTTTAAAGAATCGGTTATCCGGGAGATGTCCCGCCTTGCCGCTCAGCATAAGGCGGTCAATTTGGGTCAAGGGGTTCCGGATTTTCCGGCGCCGCTAGAATTGAAAGAGGCTGCGATCAAGGCTGTTCTTGATGACATCAATCAATATGCCATCACCTGGGGTGACCGTCCTTTCCGCGATGCGATTACAGAGAAAACCAAACGCTATCTCGGTTTAACCATAGATCCGGAGAAGCATATAACGGTGACATGTGGTGCTACCGAAGCAATGGTGGCAACCATGCTTGCTCTTGTAGACCCTGATGAAGAGGTCATTGTATTCGAACCATTCTACGAGAACTACGGTCCGGATGCCATCTTATCTGGTGCCACTCCCAGATATGTGAAGCTCAATCCTCCCAATTGGGATTTCGACGAGAGTGAGCTCAGGCAGGCATTCTCTGATAAGACTCGGGCGATCATTATAAATACGCCGCACAATCCTACGGGCAAGGTTTTTACGCGAGAGCAGCTGACGATAATTGCCGAGTTGTGTCAGAAATGGGGCGTGCTGGCGTTTACCGATGAAATTTACGAGCATATTTTGTACGATGACGCTCAGCACGTAGCTATTGCTACATTGCCCGGCATGGAGGATCTGACGGTTACCATCAATAGCCTCTCGAAAACTTACAGCGTGACTGGATGGCGCATCGGCTGGGCGATCGCGCATGAGGATCTGACCCTTCCAATTCGCAAAGTGCACGACTTCCTGAGCGTTGGTGCCCCGGCACCTCTGCAACGCGCCGGAGCCACTGCCGTGAATTTGCCTCAAAAATTCTACGATGAGCTTAAGGAAGAGTATGCGTCGCGTCGGACGGTCATGCTCGATATTCTCGACGAAGTTGGCATCGACTATTTCAGACCTGAGGGCGCCTACTACGTCTTTTGCGATATTCGCAAATTCGGGTTCAAGGACGACCTCGCCATCACCAAACATCTAGTCAAAGAGATAGGCGTCGCTGTAGTGCCAGGCAGCAGCTTCTTCCGTCGCTCCGAGGAGCCGGGTCAATACATTCGCTTCTGCTTCAGCCGCCAGCCCGAGACGCTAGCCGCTGCTCGCGAGCGGCTGCGCAAGCTGAAGCCAATGCAGTAAAGATAGTTGACCGTTACGGAGTCTGAAGCCATCGCAGTAGATCATTGACCGTTTGGGAGGCTGAAGGCAGTTGCCATCACCAACCGCCGCAAAAGCGTCCAAGCAGATTCGTACTCGGCACGCGTCAATCAACCACTTGGGCAAGTCGCCGATTGACTGGTGATGGATGACTTGCCTATAACGTGCACGTTATATTTTTCGATCATCTTATATAACGTAGGCGTTATCAATGTGACGAATATAACGTCTGCGTTATAGAAGGGTCTCGAAAATATCACTTCGGCGTTATTTAAACAGGAGCGCTGCAAAAACGACGATTTCCGCTACGGATGAGATGATCAGCATCAATCCGTTGGGCATGAATTTCTTGGTTTTTACCAATCGCATCGCGAACATGCCGTTGAGTATCAGCAGCACGACTATCGACGCAATCAGACCATTCTGCTGGTCGGCCATTGAGAATGCAAAGCAACCAGCGAGTGCGGCGCCGCTGGCGAGTCCGGCGATGAGAGACGCTTTGCTGTTGGCTTTTACAAAACCCATTGTGCCGCCTGCCGCGACGAGAATTGCTGTTACCAAAACTACGTATGATGCGATTTGACCGAGTTGCATTGCTTCCAGTGCCTGTTGAGATTATACGAGTGCGATTCTAGCGCATGAAGCGGTCTCGCGGGCTAAAGGTTTGCTATTAAAGGTCTGCTATTTTTTGAGAGGCGCGGTTTTCGGACGTGTATCGGCGGCGCCTTTCATGTCGGCTGCTCCGACTGTAACGCTCTTGGTGATCTTGAATTGATCAACCAAGTTGCCGTCTGTCCCGATTTGCGATAACTTTAGTGTCGTCCCGTTAATGTCACAGATGGTGAAACAATGGGCATAAACATACTTCTCTAGCCATGGTTCGATACTGCTGAACGGCGCTTTGTTGTAAAGTTTAGCGCCACCGCCGCCGGTGACAATATGGATTATTCCCTGGGGCGTGGTCCTGGTCTTCCCGTCAAAGTTTTTGTCAACAATGATCTTTCCTGGCACCTCGCCGACAGAGAGGCCTCCGAGATTCTTATTGTCTTGTTTAAATTGAATCGGGAAGGTTCGCTGATAGCAATGGGCGTGACCGGCGAACACGACATCGACACCTCGTCTTTCAAAAATATCGACCAATAATCGCATGCGCTGCTCATTGGAATGCACTTCGTCCACACTGAAAGCGGGTTGATGAAAGCACGCAAACTTCCACGTGGCTTTACTGCGAGCCAGGTCGTCATCCACCCACTGCCGCAATTTCGGATCGCTCCAATCCATGTAGGAGTTGCCATCCAGGACAAGCCAGTGCGAATTGCCATAGTCGAACGAGTAATTCGCCATACAGGGGAAACGTTGCCCTGCCGAATCTATGAAGCTCTTCTGATTATCGGCATTCCCAACGATTCTTGTGGAGTTAGGCGAGTTTGCAATTTTGTTTGGACCGTTCAATGGTTGGAAAAAGAACAGGTAATAACCGAGCGCGTCCCGGAAAGTCGAAAAATCGGTGCCCTCCCAGGCATTGGTGAGTGCGATGTCGTGGTTGCCAATTACTCCCATCGTGAGCGTTGATCTGATTAGTGGTGCTCCGCGATTAGCGGCGCTGGTATCGCTGTTTAAAATGGGGAAAAAGCGAACCAGATATTCCGCGACCCTTCCGGAGTTGTAGACGATGTCTCCAGGAATAACCAGAAAGTCTGGCTTCTGGAGCTCCATCTGATTAACTACTGCTGTCTGTCCCGGTGAGCCGGCACCGATGTCGCCGACAACTGCAAATCGATAGGCTTGCTTAGCGCTCTTTCTCGCCATGCCATGCGATTCAAATACGATCTCGTTGTTTTTCAAGACTCGGTAGTTAAACTTCGTTCCAGGTTTTAAACCATCAATTGTCGCTCTGGTCAAAGAGAAGACAAGAGTGGTCGTCAATGACGGTATCGGCATCGGTGTCGTTGTCACTTTGTCTGTCTTTCGCCAGGTCTTCTCGCTTGCGCCTTGCCACTCAATGCTCCACTTTTGCGGGGCTTTCGTCGTAACATTGCCCCACACGATTTCAAGCTGTTCAGATTTCTTGAGTTGAGCAGAATTGCCAAGCTGCAGATATGGTTTGACTACAAAAACTTCGCTTTCGGCGAAAACCAGGGGGCTCGATACTGCCGCAAAAGTGGCGAAAACCGCCAGCAGCAGCAAAATCATCGAATTCCTGAACGGATGTTTTCGTATGAGCTTTTTGGCAAAGGGGACGGACTGGGTTTTCACGCGGGCGCTGTCTCCTGAATAAAGATTGAAAATAAGATACCGCTTTGCTGTGTTTATTTCATTATTCACATACAATTTGAATGTTGTCTGGAATCCCTGGTTGTTATGCAGCAGTCCTCAGAAGATACTTTTATCTGTCCAATATGCGAAGCGGAAAACCGCGTGACGGCTCGCTTTTGTCGCCGGTGCGGGCGGAGTCGACTATCGTTGGACAATGCCGAAGACAGCGACATGGCTCCGAAGCGAACTGAAGAGCTGTCCTGTCCAAAATGCGTTTCGCCGGTCAGAGTGACCGACCGTTATTGCTCGCACTGCGGAGATGTTCAACCGTTCCGAATTCTGACGGATATGAAGGTATGCCGCGACTGCGGCACGCAAATGCCTGAGGTGGCTAACTTTTGTTATGCCTGTGGAATCGATGTCTCCAACGATTCGAACAACCAGGTACCTGTGCCCGTAGCGCTATTCGAGGATGAAGATCCGGACGCGTTTCCACAGTTCGAGGCTTGAATTCTCTCGCTTTTAGTTGGCGCGCCGAAGTGTATTGTGATACTGAATACGATACCAGTATTAATATTGGTATCGTAAACAATGAAATCAAGCTGTCGGGAAACTTTGTCGGCTATGCCGGTTTGATGATGTGCTATCGAGATGACATACGGTAAAGTTTCGCCCCGGATTTCCAACTATGAACACCTGCATCATTAGAGGCAGCCGGCTGGCGGCCTTCACCAGTCGCGCGCTACCCATCGGCATCCTATTAGTACACTCGAGTTTTACAGCTCAATCAGCAACGTCGGCAGAGTTAACCGAGTATAGAATGCCGCAGATAAAGTAGGTTGTGAATGCCTGCAAAACAGACAACCTTCTCAGGCACTATGATGCTGCCTTACTGGTTGATACATCTAAGTCGATGGAGTAGGATTCCCTCGTCAATCATCCAAACCTTCTGGCGGAAGAGTGCGAGAGCGGAGAATTGCTTCTCGCCCAGTTGATTGCACTGTGCAGCAATAGACTGCGTATCCATCGGTCAAGCCACTACCAACGGTGCAAAGTGTCTGCGATTGATGAAGCCGTTGGCTCAACAGATTGTTTCTGAGTTCCGAAGATGCGAAACCGCATTTTTCGACGACGCTGCCTGTGCACGTCCTTCCGGTAGGAACGTCGGAAGCACAAAATCGCTGGAATTTTGTTGCATGTCCGACTAACGCAGTCGGACAGCGTTTTGTAAACCTTCCTGCAGCTGAATTTTTTTGTTTAAATTCGAAGGACCCTTTGTGAACAACTTGTCAAAATCCTTAACCTTCTGCCAGTAAAGGATCTCGGCTGTTTTCTGAGAGTTCAGCCTCCCCGCTTTTTGACAGATTATTGTAGAATTTGGGCTCTCATACTCAATCTCAAGCAAGCCAAAGTTGTGTTCGAGAACTGCCGCAGACCACTGTGCTGAATACTCACGGGGAATTTAATATGGTTCATGACTCCAACGCCACTCAAGGGTTAAAGACTGTTCAGGTAAGCTCGATCTTATTAAGCACCACAGTCTTTCTTTCTCTACAGCCTGCCTACGCCGTTGATGGTCGGCTGACCATGAAAGAGTTCCGCGGTCAGAACAACAATCTCTCGGGCAAAGAAGCTAGGCAGCTCTATCGCGACACATTCGGACGCCGTGTTCATTCTGTTGATGGAATCAAACTTCCACCAAATCTCGTTCGTTCGTCCGGCCCCTCCGGCTCTATGGGCTCGACACCCGTGTCGGTTCAAAACTTGAGCAGGCCAGACAGGAGCTACTCCAATCAGACTTTGCATACCGTAGACAATCGTTCGCTTCGGCTCAACAGCGGTGTCGCTCTCGATCTAACATCTGAGACGAAGAATATTGTCCTCGGCGGCAATCTGTTCAAGGATGGTCAGAGCGTCGAGATCACAGCGGGCGGAGAAGCACGGATCCTTCGCGCCGGGTCCCAGGTCACGGCTGCAGAGTACATTGCTGTTAAACAGGTTCTAGGCGGTTCTGGACAACAGCTGGCTGTAGCGCAGAATGGAACTGCAAATGGTGGCTCTGTCGACTTTGGACAAATTACTGCCAACAACGATCACCTTCGCGCTTCAAATTTGACTGTCGCCTCGGGAGTCACCACTTATGGTGACTTCAGTAAGCGATCCGATTTTACGCTTTTGGGAGATCTGAATAACTACGGTTCTGTAGTTGCGCTTTCGAATTCGCGAACTGGCGGGGTGATTCGGGCGGAAGACATCACGAATCAAGCTGGCGCTTCCATTAGTTCTAACCTTCCATCTCAACTTGCATCTGATGCGACTCTGTCGAAGTCAGTCGATTTCGAACTCAACGCACGCGGAGTCCTTGCCAACGCCGGCAACATAGCTTCTAGCGGTAGTGTGACATTATCGGCCGGTTCTGAGATAAAAAACTCCGGTGTAGTCAAAGCAAACGACTCCATCAACTTGTATTCTCCCAAAATCTCCAATAGTGGCAGAATCGATAGTCTAGGCAACGTAAACATCAACGGACCGTCAGACGCGCTGCTCGTTGTCGATAATAACAACGGGGTTATCGCTGCCCAAAATGGCGCAATCAATGTAAGAACACCAGACTATACCGGCACGTTCGATAATAAGGTCGTTGGCGGCGATCTAATGAGCAAGGAGCTCAATCTCAATGCCGGTTCCGGCACCAACTATGTCAACGTAGACCAGCTCGTCGGCGTCGTTAATCAGACAGGGCTCGCCAGTCATGTTATCTCGTCGACCGACGTGCTCACCATCGGCGACACTTGCCTCACAGGTGATCCTACATTCTTCAACACGGCAGGGGACATTAACATCACTGGCAATGTGTCGGTCGCGGAAGCGCTCACGATAGTGGCTAAAGGCAATATCTCTTCAGCCGCGGGAACAACGATTGAGGCGCGAAATGCCAGCACCGGATTTGATATCACCATGATAGCCGGAGCCAACATCACGAGCTCCGGAACTAACTCGTCGACCCTGCCTGGAGGCACCGCAGGCGCCGTCACAATAGATGGTACCGCCTCAACGACTGGCGGGCTTGTTGGTCTTCAGAGTAATGTTATTACGAGTCCGACCGGAAGCAATGGTCCCGGAGGTAACGTTTCACTCTTCGCTTTCGCGGGCTCCGCCACCGTTAGCGGTATCGTGAAACTTGATCAGGCAACTATCACTACGAGTGGTTCCGGAACTGGCGCCAACGGTAATCTGCTCATAGTGGCTGGCGGTGATAACGGGCCTGTCGGCTTTGGAAGTGCAATCCAGCTTGCTAACATCAATACGTCTGGCGGCACCGGCGGTGGCGGCAACTTCACTGCGATTACGGCACAGCCACAGTCGTCGGGGGGACCGATCAGTTATAACGCCGACGGTACCAGGTCGACTGCGGCGCAGCTGGTACCCGGTGCTACTTTGACCACAAATGCCGACATCGCCATGATGGGAGCCAACAAGGTTGTCAGAGTCGGTGGTGACGCTACCTTGCGCGCCGGAGATGATATCGGCCAGGTCAATGGCGCTGTCATGTTCATAGACAATTTCAATGCAGATGTCGTATTGGAAGCGAAACAGAATATAGGTAACGGAATTACAGATCCGTTCACGATTAATGGCTTCAATACGCTGTTTGATGCAAAGCTGTTAGAAACTCTTCAGCCCGGCAACGGAACGCTATCAGCCACCGCCCATAATGGCGGTGTCACTATCCTGAGAAATGCAACGACGACGCTCAATTTGTTAGCATCGTCATCCCAATTGCAGTTTTTCCTGAGAACTGGTGGCGCCTTGAATATCAATGGCAATGTCTCCTCAGCCGCAAGCACGATTAATCTGGAAAATACCGGAGGCAATTTGACGATTGCAAGCGGAGTTCAGATCGTTGCCGATTTGTTTGTAGACATAATCAACGCAAGCACGAAGAAGATTGAGCCAACCTTCACTATAGGTCAGAATGTCCTGATTCAGACAAATACGACAACTCCCGATTTTGGACTGATCACCCTCGCTCTCGATCCAAAATATTTGCTCACGGAAGTCGGTCCAGTTAACTTCAATCAGTTCAAACGCGTGGCGAGCCAAGAGGCAAAGGCGGACAATAGGGCAACGCTGACGCAGGCCGCCTCGGCGCCGGGTTTTCAGAACCACGACATCGGTCTCAGTGGCAGTAAAAAGGGCTCTAAGGGATCGAAATTGAAGAGGTTGAAATACGAGAAGTGGAGAAATTCTTCTTACAGTTTCAATGAGCCACATGGAGACAAAACGGCCAACGCCTATGGCAAAGCTCCAAAGTCAGCAGGGGGCGTAACCCTGTTCGAGTGCAATCAAGACAGTATCGACGTCTTCAACTATTCGAAGGCTGGATTCACGTTCTCGTCGGGCGGCGTTATCCGAGCCGGAAATCCATAATTGACTTCGCTCCGCGTTTGCCACTGGAACAGGAAATTAACAAGTTGACGAAACCATTGGAGAGGCGCCGATAGATCACGGCATCGCCGACGGGATGAAACCAAAATCTCACTCGTCATACAATGCAGAGGCGCGAACGCACAAACCTCGAGCCGTTCCAGAGGCGTTCGTTCGCACGCTTGTATGGTACGAATGGCTCAATCATTAGCTATGTGCGTTTTTCTCAAAAAAGAACGCAACTGGACTGGGTCGTCAGTGAATACTAATATGCCGAGAGGCAGAATTGAACTGCCGACACAAGGATTTTCAGTCCTCTGCTCTACCTACTGAGCTACCTCGGCGCGAGGTTCACCACCATGGAACTGTCTCGTCGGAAGGACAATGACAATCAAACGGTTGTGTGGGTTAAATACTACCACAACGATTCCCTCGGCGCTTTCCCAGCTGACGGTATGATTCAATCAAAGAAACAATTGCCCGAAAAGCGCCAGGGAAGCAGGCTAGTACGATTGAGCCATAAGGACCGCCTCTTTGGCAGGTGACCTTAGTAGTATGCCGTGGCCGACTGGGCTTGAGTGTAGCTGCGGTTGCAAATGGCTGCAATTCTAAGTCCGCTGTCTTCCTTCTTGATAAGGAAGTCGGTCACGACCTGTCTCGTATCGGCGGGTTGACCGTTCATCTGCAAAACTAAAGAGCCTTTCATAGAGACCACGACAGAACCATCTGGATTGACGGCCTGAGCTTGCACCGACACCGGTTGAAAAGCCGCGACCAGCATGCCGGACGTGATGCCTTGTGCCATGGTGTCATTCCAGAAGGCCTCTTTGAAGGTGTCCTGAGCTTCCGGGCTCATCCATTTGAAAGCTTCCTGGTGATTTTTCTGCGAGGTGGTAGCTTGATAATCCATCGCGCCGCCCATCCACCATTTCACGAAATCGCTTGCCAATGTCGGCTCCAGAGCGAATTGTGGTTTTGCTGCGACCGGTGGGGGCTGCTGAGGCTGTTGCGGCTGATTGTGTGGTTGCTCCTTCGCTTGTTGTTGCGGCGCCTGTTGCCCCTGATGCGGCATCTGAGCACCCGGAGGAAGAGACTCTTCTGTGTTCTTCGACTTTCCATCTTCGCTGGCGCCGGTCATGAAGATCGCCACGACACCAATGATGAGTAGACCCATAAGGATCTTGTCTCTCATCACTCTTTGTATAACTGCTCTGATTATTTCGTGAAGCATGTTGCCTGCCGAGCCACAACCGTTGGCTCTACTTTCGATTGACTACTGGCATTGTGAGCGAAAAGCTGCAAAAAATAAAGCCGGATCATGGGAATGTTCCCATGAGTTGCTGCATAATGTGGTGAAAATGGCCCGGGTCATTCGAATAACTTATCGTTGGTGTATTGAACCTGTAGAATTTGCTCAGGGAGAGAGGCATGTCGGCACAACCTGATATCGAAAAAGAGCAGAACGCGAATCCAGGCAATGAGCTTGATTCGCATGGTCTTGCTGCTCCTCGTCAGGCGAGTGAAGACTCTGATGAAGAGGTCGAGAGCGGAGAGCACTCAACTGCGACGCAAGAGCGCCAGCCGAAAGGGGCTCCGCGAGAGAAGAATTACGTAGCGTATACAATCAAGCTGCCTTCCGACCAGCTCTCAGCCTTGCAATCAATATGGTTGGAGCTGAAAAAGCTTTATGGCACCCACTCACCGGACAAGAGCGGCATGATTCAGGCTGCTATCGACCACTGGCTCAAGGGCTGGGATGGGCCTGAGCGCGACAAGCTGCTTGAGGAGCTCCTCGATATCCGCCAGACCACACGTCGACGCCAATACCGCAAGGGCAAATAATCAAAGACGCTGGTCGCAACACTGTCGTCGAATCGAGCAGCGCATGGACTGGTCCTGGCGTTGGCAGTTCATCGCGCTTTCGAAAACTACGCGGGGTCGGCTATGTCTCGGTCTCCTGCTTCCAGTCGGCTCCTGCTCCTACTCCTACGCTTGACCGATTGCATCCGTCTTGACGAACTTGTTCAAGTTCCACCGGCATTCAAACCTGGACTCGAAGCGAATAGCGCGAATCCGACTGAGCTGAATGGGGCAGACGCCTAAGCGCCGTTCTTTTCGCCGTGCTCTGGCTTGAGATGGTGCCAGAGATAGAAGCCAAATCCGAGGACGCAGACAAGTACGATCGCGATATCAAACTTGTGCCAGAGATCGCGGAAGACTTCCATGTTCTCTCCGAACTTGATACCGACCCATGTCAGGAAATAGCACCAGATCAGGGAGCCGACAAAGGTGAAGATACAGAAGATGAGAAAGTGCGCCCGAAGAACTCCTGCTGGGAAGGAGATGAATGTTCTGACTACGGGAAGCATTCGGCAAATGAAGAAAGTCACATCGCCATACTTGGATACCCACTTGTCAGCCAATTCCAGCTCTTTTGACTTGAGCAGGAAGAACTTTCCATACTTTTCGAGAAAAGGTCTGCCACCCCAGAGCCCGAGAAAATAAGAAGGTATGGAGCCAATCAGACAGCCAAGCGCACCGGCCAGTGCTGCCAGGTGAATGTCCATCTTGCCCTGTTGAACCAGAATTCCGGCTGTCGGCATGATTGCTTCGCTGGGCAGCGGTATGTTGGCAGATTCTATAGCCATCATCAAGAGCACACCCATGTAGCCCCACGACTCGACGCCGTTTTTAATCATCTCGAGTATCGGGTCGATATATTGATGAAGCACTTAGAAATCCTCGTTAATTGCCGAGCCAGCGATGATTCTACCGTTTCAATCAGATCCGACTGTTAGGATTCTCTCACCGACAGTTGAATTCAGGCGAATCAACACCTTGCAGATTGCCCTCCTACCGCGTTTTCTTCAGTTGAGTAGCTACGTTTAATGACGTTGAACTGCGACAATTATGATGTGAATTGTTTCAACTGGATAAACTGTTTATATTGGTAGAACTGTTCTGAGCGAGCAATGAGTACCCAATCCGCGACTAAGCCCATATCGACTCTGCATTTCACGTTGGCAACCGCCGGTCATGTCGACCACGGAAAAACCAGCGTGCTTCGCGCCTTGACGGGAACAGATCCGGATAGGCTTAAAGAAGAAAAAGAGCGTCAAATGACCATTGATCTCGGGTTTGCTCATTTCCGAACGACGTCTGCCGACCTCTCGACAATAGCTCCAGAGCTGGTGCCCGCGTTCAATTCACGGAAGGAAAGCAGCGGTGATGATGGTGAGTTAGTCGTAGGGTTTGTCGACGTACCTGGTCATGGTAAGTTTTTAAAAAACATGCTGGCAGGTGTGGGTGGCATTGATATGGCACTGCTGGTAGTGGCTGCTGATGAAGGCGTCATGCCACAGACAATTCAGCACGTAAAAATATTGACGCTGTTAGGTGTGCGCGAGTGTGTTCTTGTCGTTAACAAGACTGACCTCGCAGAGCCTGAGCAGGTCGAGCTTGCTACGGAAGAAGCTGAGGAGCTTTTAACCAGATTTGGTATCGAAGTCTTGGAGACGGTTCCGTTCTCCTGCGCGGACGACTCCCGCACTAACGCGCTGAAAAGCGCGATCTTAAAACATGTACTCAACCTGCCGCCAAGAGACAGACAACATGACGTGCTCGGCCGGGACTTGCCCTCATTTCTGTCAATTGACCGTGTTTTTTCCAAAGCCGGATATGGAGCAGTTGTTACAGGGACGCTCACCCGAGGGACTATCAGAGTTGGTGATGAGATAAGCATTCAGCCCGGAGACATTAGCGGTCGCGTGCGCGGCTTGCAGACATTCAATAACAAGCTGGAGACAGCCTTTCCTGGTCAGCGGTTAGCTATAAATATTGCGCTCAAGGAAAATAAACCTATTGAGAGAGGTCATGCAGTAGTCGGCACTGATGTAGCACCGGTGTCCACCTTGATTGTTCAATTGACCGATCTTGGCGGTCTCGAGTCCTCTCGGGAGATCAAAGGTGACAGTTTAAAACCTCAGAATGTCAGGTTCTATCACGGTACAGCAGAGCGGTATGCGGTACTTCGATGGCTGATGCCGATCGAAGTGGAGGAAGATGGCGACAACGGTGAAAGCACACATGACATCGCCGATCTTCGCCACGCCATTGTTGGCCAAATCTTGCTGACAGAACCTGTTGTTGCTAGTCCGGGAGAAAAATTCATCATTCGGCACGGTGACTTTGGTATTGCTGGTGGTGAAATTATTTTGACTGCAAGACCGCGCTGGCTTTCTCGCGCGATGTTGAAGAATCTCGCCGAGATGGTCTGGAAGGGCGACCTGGAGAGTGCCGCGGCGGAGCTCATCAATCTCTCTCCTCAGCGCAGTCTTAGCGAGTCTACTGTAAATGCAATTTTGCCTGACACCCAGAGACTCAATATCATCAATCAACTTACCCAGAAAGGAAAGATCGAAAAGTTGGGAGACCAACTGATCACGATGGAGGAGAAAGCGGACCTCGTGCAGAAAATCATGGCTGCACTCACGGATGCAGCAGCTCTCGGTGGTCGGGATTCGGCCATGTCGCAGGAGGGATTGAAGGTGAAGATAGCACCGCTTGTCGATCGCTCTGTGTTCCAAAGTATTGTTCGTGAAATGCTTGCCAATAATCGAATTGTCAAAATCGAGGAAAAGCTTGCATTGCCAACCGCGGAGACGAGCCAGAGCACTATCAATCCTGCTATGGCGGCAACAATGGAGAAAGTTCTTGGGGTTTTGCAATCTAACTTCTGCCTGGAAATCTCCGAAATTGCTACTCAAACCGGTCGGAAGCAGCAGGACGTCGTCGATGCTCTGACACAACTGGAGAAGGAGAAGAAGGCTGCCATAGTCAATTACGAGTTCGCTGCCAATGCCGACTCGATGCTGAAAGCGCACAAGGCTCTGCAACTCGTCTGGCAGAAGCAACGCAACATCAGCCCCGGTGACTTTCGCGAAGTTGTGGGGACCTCCCGAAAGTACGCGATGGCATTGCTCGCCTATTTCGATGACCATCAAATCACGCGCCGTTTACCTTCTGGACGAGTGCTTCTGAAGAATCCCGGAGCCTGATCAATTCGGGCGAGTGCCGAGATGAGCTGGCTGCGTTTTGGAAAATAAGCTGCACCGCATCCGGTACATTAGTTTCGAACCGGATTGCTGCATAGTGTCAAGGTTCCTGGCATCGAAGCCGTGTGGGCGTTGGGTGCTGGATGTGGTATAGCGTGCGTTGCACCATTGTGCGTTTGACGGTAATAGATGAGTCCCTGTTTGTGAGGCGCATTTCTAGTCCTCGTATGAGGGACTCTTTTCGATGTTGCAGTCGTGACGGTTATTTCGTTTCGGCGAATCCGAGGGCCGGTTGACTGACACCGAGGGTTCTTCGCTGTTGCCACCACAGGTACGTGGTATACACGAAGGGAGCGCTCGCCAGGAGTGCGGCGCAACTGAAGTCAAATCCATATAGGGGTAGAGCGTAATGACCGAGACCCTGCACTATTGGTAGTGGCATTGTCACCCACGTGATGGCGATGAATGCTGCAAAGTTGTTCCTCACAATTTTGGAGAAGCCGATGTACATCACGGCGAATATTACGATCGAATATCCTGTCGCGATCAGATAATGTGATAGGTAATGGATGCTTGCGTTGGTCATCGACGCGTAGAACACGATGACGGCCGGCACTACAAATTTGTTCTTGCAGAACTTCCTATGCACTTGAATGATGAGCAACATCAAAATGCTAATTCCTACAGTGCGGTCCAAGTTCTCGAAGCAATAACCCAGGCCTCCGGAGAAGTAGTTGGCATTATTGACCGTCGCGTAGAAGGATTGAATTGGGACCATCTTTCCGACCGACATAGATAAAAATTCGATTGGAATGCTGCACAGTCGGTTGAACGAAAACCACGTGAGCGCGATGATACTGGCATCCAACCACATCTGAGCGTGTTGAGGCTTCTGGTCCGCATCTGGGAGAAACAATAGCTTGGGAAGTTCTTTCACCGTATTGTCGCCAACTAGCTGCCGCAAAGATGCGATACCGAGAATGGAGATGAGCGAAATAAACATGAATTGCCCGGCGATGCCCAACGTCGCGTCTGTCAGGGTCGAGAGAACAAAGTTGTCCCACGGCGTCGTAGTGACGTATCGATCGAGTGTGGACGGCAGGCAGTTGAGCTTGTGGACGACCGTGCAGAGTCCGGCGACCAAGCCACACGTCAAGACTACCTTCCATATCGGTGGTCGCTCCTTCAACAGTCCGACGGTCGACCACAGGATCAAGATCATGAAACCCATCATCATCAGACCCTTTAGTATCGATCCTGCTTCATTCCAGGGTTGCTTCCTCGAATGTTCGAATTGCC
The DNA here is from genome assembly GCA_019746975.1 of Candidatus Obscuribacterales bacterium. Classification (GTDB taxonomy): domain Bacteria; phylum Cyanobacteriota; class Vampirovibrionia; order Obscuribacterales; family Obscuribacteraceae; genus JADYXR01. The sequence goes on along the minus strand of JAIERK010000134.1, from coordinate 66,770 downwards.
ACTTGTCCGGCACATTCAGACCGGAGGAATAAGTGCCGAGCTTGTCACCGAGGACGGTGGCACTAACAATGCAATCAGCATCGGCAATCTTCCATGAAGGAACCTTGAACTCGATAGTATAATCCGTCCTGTTTTTCCTCTTCACTTCAGAAATCGACGAGAATGCGAGTTTCCCAAATTCTGGACGCAGGTCCGCAATCGACTTCTCGGCGATCTGAATCGCGTTGGCTTTGGGTAAGTTTGCCCCGCCTGCATCTTCGGCAATGGTGATGACAGGTGCTACGATCCTGCCTTTCACGTCAACACCGACCGCATACTCTTCAATCTGCATCGGTTTGAAAAACCTGACAACCCAGACTGTCGGGAAATAGGCTTTCTCTGCGTACTTTCTTGTTGCCTCCAGTCCTACGTTTTCGTAGGCATACTGTAAGGCCGTAGATCGCCTTCCCGTGTCGTCGAGCAGTTGTGCGGCGCTTTGCTTTCCATCGAGATTGTAACCCTGCTTGCGAAGGTACTCGCTGGCATAGGCGATAGCATGTTCGCGGTCGACTGTGACAGGAGCCTGGTCGGACCAAATCGATCGCGACGGAATAAACAGAGAGAGAAGGCAGACTCCGATAATTGTCGCCATCGACCAGCGCGCCGCTTTCGGTAGTCGCGCTATTGTTAATGAAGCGTGGATCTCTTCAGCTAGAGTTGGCTTGGCTTCGGGCTGTTCTATTCGAACATCGCAATTTAAAAGCTCATCCTTTGTAATCTGCGACTTGGCCGCTCCCGCCATTACAACCAGCGGAATCGCTATGGCTGCTAAAAGAAAAATGGCTATGTAAGCAGATGCTTGTGACATTGCATCTGGAGCCAAAAACAAGATTTGAACCGTGACAAAAATGTCGAACAGAAAATGCGCAATCACAGCCGGCCAGAGTCCGAATCGTCTGAGTAAACAACCGAGTCCGATTCCCACCACCGTGAGTTCAATTCCTCTTGCATATGCCGGCTGCTGGGGGTAGTTGCAGTGCAGAAATGCCCAGATCGCTGCTTGCAAGATATTGGCGATCCAGAAGTTTTTGATGAATTTCTGAAGGAATGCGAGTCCAACAATCCTGAATAGAAATTCTTCGGTGAAGCTTGCCATGATTCCGACTGCGATTGCCGAAATGGCTGGGATGGTCGATGCGAGTACCTTGTAGCTGTTGACACCGAGCGGTGAAGTAATTCCGATTTGTTGACCAAGTAGATAGAACAGAATCTGATATCCGGCCATCAGACCGAAGACCCCATAGCCTGCCACCAATCCGATGTGCACCTCTTTCGTGCCCCATGCCTGAACCTTCAGCAAGCTCTCAAACGAAAGATTAGAGGCGAAATTCTTGCGATACAAGATCTCCGCTGTTGCCGCTAACGGTAGCATCAAAAGAGCGTATCCGAGTCCACTCCCCAGGGCACCACCGTAACACATCATCAAAAAACCGGAGAAGGAATTCTGCGGATCATAGCCAGCCAAAGCTGAAGGCAGCTCATTGACTGCGTATGCGGAGTTGGCTAATGCGGACAGTCCAGAAATGACAATGACCGGCTTCCAGCGAATTTGATGAAGGGGGATGTTCTTGAAGAATAAGAACAAACACCATATTGCGAACACCAACGCAAAGATCGAGGTGCCTCCAGAAAGCAGTTCATTATAGGTTCGCATGGTTTCATACTTACGAGTCCATTCTTCAGGGAGATACATGTAATAGTGAAATTCGTTGACGGTATTACCTGTAATATCAACCGATATGCGCGGTTTTGCGCCTTTGTAATCGCGATTCGTGCTCTCCCAAACAAACGTATGATCGACTCGATTTACTTCCGTAGTCTCGTGGTTTTCAATCAGTTTGTAATCCTTAATCGATGATCCAGAATCCTTTTCGACGAATTCCATTGCCAGGTTCTGGGCGGCTTCATGACTGAGGTTGGGAACCTTCCTATCATTGGGAATCTGATGTTCCAGCCGAACCAGTTGTCCTGAAGGCGAGAGATCTACTTCCAGGAGCTCCTGATTGTGCTCCTTGCAGCTTCTTGTACTCCAGTAAAAGACTGGCACGTCGGCTTGACTGATCTCTTTTGCTTGATCGGATCCCATTGTCTGTTGCAAGAATGCAAGCGATTGATCGTCGGAATCGAAGACCAGACTGCGAATGTTCTGGTCGGTCGGATAGCCGACCTTCTTCGCCCAGTCGTCCACGCGCTGCCAGACTTCGTCTTTGGAAAGTTTCAAATTGATGGTTGCGGCCGGAAATGCAGCCTCGTTTTTCAAAAAGAAAAAGATAACACCACCAATTCCAAGAAAAAGCAACAAAATTGCGATTGTCCATTGCCGGATGCGAAATTTCTTTGGCTCTGCCAAACCTTCAGTCATGCACCGTGTTCCTCGAATGTATTGCTAACAGTTTTCGGACCTAAGACTCGAATTGAGGTGAATCGTGGACTAAGACAGCATTTTTGTTATTTCTCCGAAGCGATTTTTTTCAACATAGATTCTGCAATTGCGTATTCGAAGAGGGTCTTGTCACCTTTCTTTTGGACCCAGTTAAAAGACAACCTCGCAAGTTCCTTGTCACCATTTAGGTACTGCTTTAATCCGATGTAGCAGTTAGATCTTGTTAAACGATGATTGCCGTGTCCGTCCGACAACTTGTGAAATTCGACTTCAGAAATCTTGTCGTTGAGATAGTCTGTGACAGCTCTTCCCCAGTTCAGCTCTTCGGTATTTAGATGCGCTGCTACTGCCTTGATCTCTGCAGTCGCTGGTTGATTCAGGAATCGATTGCAAAAATAAGCGCCGACAGCGCACGGAATCGAGTGACTGCCCTGGTTGTCGGTGAGGTCGAGGTTTTTCCGAAAGTCCAGCAACGCTTTTTGGTACTCTCCAGCTACAAAGCGTGCAAATCCTCTCTCGTGTCGATAGCTTGCATCATTGGGTTTGGCTCGCACAGCTCTGTCGAGGTCTTGCATGGCCTCGTTCATTCTTCCCATGAACATGCGATTCGTGCCGCGGCGAAGGTAAGCGAGGTCTTGATCTGGTTCGAGCTCCACGACTGCCGTAAGATCTTGGTCGGCCTTTTCTCGCTCTCCCATTTCGATGTATGTGCCTGCTCTCGAATTCAGTGAATCGGTATTTTTCGGATCTATCTCGAGAGCCCGATTGATGTCTTCAAGAGCCCCCTTATTTTGTCGTTGCGCGGCTAAAATCTGCGAGTTCGTCAGGAGCAGTTGTTTGTCGAGCGAGGTGTACCATTTCTGGTGTTCAGGGTTTATCGATTTGACTCCCAGTCCCTTAGCGCGTTCTGTGTCTGCAGCAGCTCGATCGAGTTTGCCGAGAGCAGTGTAGCATTGTGCTCTGAGAATATATGCCAAGACATTCTTGTGGTGGGCGTTGAATGGATTGACCTTCAATGCCATCGTCAAATCGCTGATTGCCTGATCGTATTTGGATTTTGCCATATACGCCGAGGCACGTTCCAGGTACGCAGCGTCTAAATCGGGAGAGATTTTGATTGCTCGGGATGCATCTTCGATTGCCCTGTCGTAGAGCTGGTATTGAATGTAGAGCGAAGCTCGCTGACGAAGCGCCCAATAGGCATTGGGATTGATTAGTAGAGCTTCGTTGTTGTCGGCGAGCGCCTCCGCACTGCGGCCTGCCTGTGCGTAAATCTTGGCACGCCACATGTAACTCTCCCAGTCCCGGGGATTTTTCTCAATTGCTTTGGTCAAGGAGCCTATGTCACCAGCGGGAAATGCATAAATCAGCACCAGCATCAGGCTCATCACGCCCACTAGTGCAATTATGCAAAATTGAAGTACGCGTATGGTCCAGAGTTTTGCGCGTGATTTGCCTTTGCGCTTCGCAAGCTGAACGTTAACATCCGCGCCGGATTCGAGCAGACTAAGATCGCGCTGCAACTCTCCGAAATTGTTGTATCGTTGATCTGGCTGTTTTGCGAGGCACTTGAACACAACATTCTGGAGCGAGTTAGAGACACCGAGCTTTTTTGATACCAGTGGATCCGGCTCGTCGTCGCTAAGATGCTTCAAGATAGTTTGAACTGGGTTTTTCCCCTGGAAAGGTGGCTTGCCGCAAAGCATCTCATAGACGACGCAGCCGAGAGCGTAGATATCAGATCTTGTGTCGACCTCTTCGCCCCGGCACTGTTCGGGGCTCATGTAGAGTGGGCTTCCGAAAATCTCACCGGTCGATGTCAGGCTCTGCGCCAGACCCGAATCTGATTTTAGAACTCTGGCAATTCCGAAGTCCAAGACTTTGACAGATTCTTCGCCATTGGCATCAGTGGCGATAAATATGTTGCCCGGTTTAATATCGCGATGGACGATACCAAATTTCTGTGCGTAGAGAAGCGCGGCGCTCACCTTCGAGAAAATCGAAATTGCTTTTTTGGGCTCGAGAAACCCCTCTTTGGCGAGCAGTGTCTGGAGTGTTGAACCTCTGAGGTAATCCATCACGAAGTATGGAAGCCCATCGGCAGTCCTGTTCAGTCCGTATACGATGGGTAGATTCTCGTGACAGAGTGAAATACAAGACTCGACCTCTTGCTCGAAGCGCTTTACTGAGACAGGATCTTTTGCGATATCAGCGCGCATCAATTTGATAGCGAAGACGCTGTCGGTACCGAGCTGTTTGACTTTGAACACTGTGCCCATGCCGCCGTAGCCAAGTACACTGATGACCTCGTAACCATCAAAGGCAACATCTTCCAACTGATCGATCGGTGCGACGATGTCTAAGTTTTGTCCCTGGCATTGGCAGCGGTTGTCGGCGAAGAGCCAGCTAGTCAGCGAGCCTGTTTTTGCCACACGATTTACTTTGCCGCATTGACGACAGATCTTGGAGCCTTCTTTTTCGACATCAACTGTTGAAATCTCTTTCATTCTGTCAATTCTCATTTCTTGTCTGATTCCACGTTTGGGGTTGGACTATTTCGCAGAAATGCGTTGCCGATCAAAATCTCAGGCTCGTTGGAGACAAAACTGATTGGCCATCTGAACTGGACTGTTGACCCGTCACGTTTGCCGTCGAGATATTCACTCATGCCAATAAAACTCCGGGCCTCAGTAATGTATTTTTCGTTGTGTTTTGCTTTTTCGAGCAACTGTTTAGCGCTGATTTTTCCTTCCAAATACTTGAATATGTCGGCTGCCCAACCGTACTTCACACCCAACTTGGGGGGGTACTCTTTCAAGATCCGCTTGGCGGAAGTCGTGTCGCCGACTTTGCGGTAGCAATAGTACTGAGTGATTGCTGCATAAATCGCGGGCTCGCCTTTCCAGTTAGTAACTTCGAGAAGCCCGTCCAGATCGACGTTCGCCAGTCTGTCTTTGCCCATGCCCATATACATGCAAGCGCGAATTGAATACAGGTCGGCGTCGGATGGCTTAAGTTCAATAGCCGTCGTTATGTCCTTGATGGCCTCTGTCATCTTGCCCATCATCATTCTGTTTTGTGCTCTTACTCTGTAGTAAAACTCTGATTGAGGGATCATCTCTACAAGGGCTGTAAGGTCTTTATCTGCTTCAGAATACTTCGCCATCGATTCGAGCACCGTTGCTCGTTCGTACAACGCCTCGTACGATTTCCCGTCGCATAGCACAGCTGCATTAGCGGCTTTCAATGCATCTTCTTTTCTGTTTAGTCCGAGCAGTGCTCGTGCCATTGTATTTTGCAGATCGCGTCTAGTTAACCTTGGGTCAGGTCCTCCGTCATTCATGAGAGAAAGAGCTTCCTGGCAGTCTTTCAGAGCGGGCTGGTATTTCCCTATTGTGACGTAGCATTCGGCTCGATTATATAAAGCTGGTATGCGATTATTCCGCCAGTTTTTTGGATTTAATTCAAGCGATTTTGAGCAGTCTTTGATCGCATTTTCGTAATCGTGCAAATACCAATAGGTCCGTGCACGCTCTATGTATGCCATCTCCAGTTTGGGAAAGAGCGCAATCGCGGCGGTCGCATCTGCAATCGCTTTTTGGTATTCTTTCAAATTGGTATGTATTCTGGCTCTGTGTTTAAGCGCGAGATAAAAGTTCGGTTGGATACCGATAGCCATGTTTAAATCAGACAGCGCCTCTCGACTTTGCCCGTCATCTGCATATAGCTTGGCTCGGCTAAAATAACTCTCTGCATCATTGGGGTTCTGGTTGATAGCCTGAGTCAAGGAGTTGATATCAGCAGGTCTGAATGTGTACAAAAATACAAAATAAGCAACAGTGATACCAATCAACGTGGCGAGGCATATTTGAAGAAACCTGAGGATTCGCTGCTCTTTAGGTCGTTTTCTTTTAGATCTAACGACTTTGACGTTGGGTTCGAGACCGGCCCTTAAGTACTTCAAATCTCGTCTGAGTTCGTCCACGTTCGCGTAGCGATCTCGCGGATCCTTTGCGAGGCATTTGAGTAGGACATTGTTTAGCGCTTGGCTGACACCAAGTTTTTTCGAAACAAGAGATTCTGGTTCGTCCTCATTGAGATGTTTCAGGATGGTTTGAATTGGGTTTTTCCCTTGAAACGGAGGCTTTCCGCTCAGTGTTTCATAAAAAACACAGCCGAGTGAGTAGATATCAGATCTGCTGTCCACCTCTTCGCCTTTACATTGCTCAGGGCTCATGTATAGCGGGCTTCCGAAAATTTCCCCAGTGGAAGTAAGACTTTGCGCCATTTTGGGATCGGCGTTAACGACTCTGGCGATTCCGAAGTCGACTACCTTAACCTTCTCTTCCTGAATTGTCTCGTCTTTGACAATCATGATGTTGCTGGGTTTTAGATCTCGATGAACGATTCCCTGTTCGTGCGCTGCAGAGATCGCGGAGCAGACACTGATGAAAATGGCGAGTGCTCGATCTACTTCCAGCAATCCCTCGGCTGCGAGCAGCTCTTGAAGGTTCTTTCCATCGAGGTAATCCATGATTAAGTACGGCTGTCCATCGCTGGTCCGTCCGAAGCCATGAACGTCGATCAGGTTAGGATGCGAGAGGTCCATGCACGCCTGTACTTCCTGCTCGAATCTTTTGACGGAGACGCTATCTTTGACCAACTCGTCTTTCATCAGTTTGATTGCAAGTGTCCTGCCGGAGCTTTTCTCCAGCACTTTGTAGACAGAGCCCATTCCGCCATGACCAATCACGGTCTGAATTTCGAAGTCTTGAAATTGCACGGTGCCAGGCTGTGAATCGATGACTTTCAACTCCAGCTCTTTCATACTGATCTGGCATTGACAGCGGCTATCGGCGAAAATCCAACTGGTCAGCGAGCCCGACTTGACTGCGCGTTTTACTCTTCCGCACCGCTTGCAGATGTTCGTCTGTACATCTACCGACGGCTCTTGAAACTGCGATGGACGTTCTTTCATGTTAACCATCCGCTCCACTGTTTGGTTATACCCAGGAGTGATGGTGTCATCTTGCCTCAACTTATGAGCTCGGGCGATTGTTCAGCCAGGGAGATTAACTTCCGGCTGAGCTCGTCCGCCTCTTTGTATTTCCCTTGCAAAATGAGCAAGGTCAGGAGGTTATTGGCTTTATTCATGTCGACTCCGGAAATGCCTGTCAATTCTTTATTGAGACGATCGGAGAGTTTGTCGATCTGCGCTTTGGTTGCTTTTGGATGGGAAACGAGAAGTGCTGTGACGACCGATGTCAGGAAGACGGTAGAGAATAAAACGAAGAAAGCGCAAAAACCTTCTGGAGGCACATAAGTCGGACGGACCCAGATGGCAATTACAGAAATCACGTGTAGGGCGTTAACGCCGAAGGCTAAGTCCAGGTAGCGTTCGAATTTCTTAGGCTCTGAGCAGATAAGCGCTGCCTGTCGGAGTAATGTGCGGGGTTCTTGTCCGTACAGGAGTTTTATGAGGTTGCCCATTGCAGTTATCAGACCAAGGTAGCCGACCAAGGCTAACAACGAACCGAACAAGAAAGTTAGTGGATCTGCTTCTGCCGGCGTTTTCATGCTGGGGGGCACAAGCTTGATTAAGACCAAGTATAGTAACATCCCGGAGAACGACAGTGCGAAAGTGGTTATCTGTGTGAGGCGATAGCCGATATAGACCATTGATTTCGAATCAACGCGCTCGAGCATGAACAACTTGCTTGTCATTGAGAGCTTCGCTCCAGGTCGGTGCCTGGTTTCACAATAGAACCAGACTATGACTGAAACGGGACTAAATCATGGAAACTGTGTTTCTTCAGTCTAGAGTTGGCTTTCGTTGCTTGCTATTATCGTCTGCTGGTTTTATCAGTGAAAACTCTGATCATGAATCGATTCTCTCTTCAGCCAGGAATTGACCACTACAGGCCCATCTGACGGCCATTTAGGCGTGCAGCCTCAACGACTTTACGCTCTCTATGATATTCTAAATTCGAATCTAGAAAGGCAGGAGCAAAATGACTAACGTCCTCCTGGTCGAAGACGACCTTCAACTTTGCCAAATTATCAAAGACTGGCTCGGCAAGGAGAGAGTTCATGTGGAGTATGTTTGCTCTGGGCGGGTCGGGATAGATATGGTGACAGGCCAGCCCTTCGATGCAATCGTTCTAGACTGGGACCTACCGGATCTTCCTGGCATAGATGTTTGTCGTGAAATGCGAGCAAATGGTTGCAGCTTGCCGATCTTGATGCTCACCGGTAAAAGCAGTATCAGCGAGAAGGAGCGCGCCTTCGACGCAGGCGCGGACGATTATCTGACGAAGCCGGATCAGATAAAAGAATTAGCCATGCGGATTAAAGCTATCCTTCGCAGACCAAAGGCTCTAGAAGAACCCAAAATAGATTTTGAGGGTCTGGTAGTCGAGACGGAGAACACTAGGGTCACATACAATGGGCAGGATATTAAGCTCATGCCTCGTGAATTCTCGTTGTTGTCAATGATGATTCGCCATCCCGGGCACTTGTTTCAAGCAGACGCAATACTGTCTCGCTTGTGGATGGACAATGAAGAGGCTAGTCACGAAGCGCTTCGTGCCAGTGTTAAAAGACTACGGAAGGCGCTCACCGGCAGTGGTGTCACTATCAAGACCATTTATGGACAGGGTTATCGTCTGCAGAAGGACGATGGAAAGGACAACTAGCCTTTGGACTCTTCTTCGGCTGGTTTGATGGGAAGGACGAACCAGAAGCGGCTGCCGATTCCACCATTGCTCTCTACGCCAATTCGACCGTGGTGTGCTTTGACCAGCTCTTTGCAGATTGCTAAACCCAGACCAGAACTAGCTGTGGTTGACTGTCCCTTAATCTGGTAGAAGCGTTCGAAAACCGCTTCGCGAAATTCTTCCTTCACGCCATGTCCTTCATCACAGACTGCAATTTCAATTTCTCCTCTTTCTTTCTTTGCTGAGAGCTGAATCTTGCCGTCTTTTGGTGAATACTTTATCGCGTTAGACAAAAGATTAGTTAGAACCTGCGAGATTCGTTGCTCGTCACACCAGAGCGTATGCTCGCTTCCTGTAACCTCGACCTGGAGATTTTTTTTCTCGATCATGTTCGACAGTGAGTGTATGCATCTTTCGAAGAGCGAGGCTAGCTCTGTTTCTTCCACATACAAGGTGATGTTGCCGGCCTCTAGTTTTTCTACTTCCAACAGGCTGTTAATCATATCCACCATATGCTGGCAGCTTTTCTCCACGAGCGACGCGTGATGCACTGCTCCCGCCGGTAATTCCCCGTATTGCCCGGCGTTCATCATGTCGATGTAGAGGATCACGGAGGTCAGCGGTGCTCTGAGATCGTGGGTTATCATCTGCATGAACTCGCTCTTGAGCCGTTCAAGAGCCTTACGTTCCGAAATGTCTGTCAGTGAAATCAACCAGGTCCCGTCGCGAACCTTGCCAAACTCTTTCGCTGTAATCTCCAGGTAAACGGCTGGCATTTTTGATGCGAGACCTACTTCGACATTGTGGACTGGGTTTTCGTTGGAAAATGGCATGAAGGCGCCGAGCTCTGGGAAGACAGTTTTCACACTTTTCCCTACCAGCTCTTCTGTTCGAATTCCCAGCACCTCTTGTGTCCGTGGATTGATCGAGAGTATGGTGCCTGCCGAGTCGGCAATCATGATCCCCAGATTGACAGTTTCAATCAGCGTTCTAGTTTTGTTGTCGCTCTGTTCAAGCGAATTACGTTGATTGGATAGAAGCGTGTCTACGTTAAAAATTGCCTTGTCGATTTTTGCTACGACGTCTCGCCCGGAGATTCTTGGGTTGAGAGTTTCACCAGTTCTCATGCGACTGATATTGTCACACAAAATGGAAAGTCGTTTTTGGGACCATCTAGAGTCGAAGACCCAACCACAGTATGTGATTGAGAGCGCAGAAAGGACTGCGATAATGATCAGAAGAGCCGGGTGAACTGTAATTCCCAGAGATGGAAGTTGCAGAAATGTCAGCAAACAGAAAAGGTTTGCTATGAGCGTCATAATCACTATCAGCGTCGATTTAGACATCTTTGTTTCCGGTCCGTATATGCAGTTTATTCCACTTGCGCCGCTCGTGCCATCGCGTAATGGATTGACGCTCGGTTGGGAATATCTATATGCAGTTGAAGGTTAAGGTTTTAACGATGATTGAGAAGGAAAGGTCTGCCGTCAAGCTGCAAGCAGATTGTGACGCGTGTGGAAAACTGCTATCGACTTCGAAAGATTCTTCGATTACAAATTGGTTGTTTCGCCGAGACCGTTGTGGTTGTCCCCAACAAGAAGCTGTCTGGGACGAGCCGGCCGCCCCATCCGATGTCGATGACAACGATGTTTCTTCCAGGGTCGTAGAGTTGCCTCAACTCGGTGAGAGATATGAGGTCATCGACTCAATCGGCCATGGTGGCATGGGCGAAGTCTTTCGCGTTCGCGAAAAGCTGACTGGGCAGATTATGGCAGCAAAGGTGCTCAGTCAAAAAGCGGACAACGACGTTGAGGCGATCAAGCGATTCGAGGCTGAGGCACAGGCAGTTACACGTTTGAACCATGCAAACATAGTCGAGGTATTCGATCACGGAAGGACGTCGAATGGCGCACCATATATGGTGATGAATTTGATCGCCGGAGATAATCTTTCTCGCTATTTGAAGAAGAACAGAAAGTTGGAGCAATCTGTCGCTTTACGACTTTTGATCGATATTGCCGAAGCCCTCTCTTATGCCCATAAATCCGGTTTGTTGCATCGCGATTTGAAGCCCAGCAATGTGATTGTGACCGATTCCGACGAAAGCGCTAAAATAGGTGCTCGCCTGGTAGACTTCGGGATCGCTAAGGTGATGTCGGCGACACAATCCAGGGACACGCAGGACCTTACGAAAACAGGCGCTGTGTTCGGAAGTCCAGCCTATATGAGTCCAGAGCAATGTCTCGGATTCAAACTTGACGAGCGTTCTGACATCTATTCATTTGGCTGCCTGATGTATGAGGTGCTAAGCGGCGGGCCTGCACTCAGGGCGGATAACCCTGTGCAAGCGATAGTTGCGCAGCTTAAAGAGAAGCCCAAGTCTTGGACAAATACGCCGGATGGGAAGCCGCTCAAGGGATTGGAGGCGATTGCCTTTCGCTGTTTGGAAAAAGACAAAGAAGATCGTTATCAATCCGTTGATGACCTGTTGAGAGACTTGAAGCTTGTGTCGGCAGGGAAACAACCCGCCAAGTTCGAGCGAGAAAAGCCAGAGAAAGCGGTCCTTTCTGCTGGGCAAGCTGTTGTTATTTTCATCGATTTCATGGTCGCTTTGATGTACAGCTTGATGGTTTCATTCAGTCTTGCCTTTGCTTCACTTGTGGCCCTTGCCAGCCCTGTTTTGGTTGCGTTGCTCTTTGCTCATGTCAAAAAGCACGGCTTGCACGGAAGTAACTGGAGTCGTTGGCGCTTGCTTTTCAAGGCGACCTGGTGTGCCCTGGCACTGACCGCTATCTTTCTGAGCACAGTAATGTTTCCAATCTGGGACGGTGCGTCGGATGCGGTCTGCTGGCTCTATCCGGCTGTTTTCGCGGTCCACATGCTCCTGGTCAATCTCTTGCTTGGTATTGTAGGTGGTTCTTTCTTCTTGCACGATAACGGCAAAAATGATTGGAAGCAGATCGGAAAGCAAACTGCTCAAATGACTCTGGTGTTCCTTGTTGTCGGATTGTGTTCTGCCGGCTTACAGAACTCGTTTAATAGCGCAACGGAAACTAACCTCCTTTCTTCAAGCAAACCCCGAGTGCAGATTGCAATGAGTAAGGCCGCCATTCTCGCTGGAGGAGATAAGGTGCAATCGGCCGAGCTGATCGCCTGCTCTTTCTTGCAACTCAAGCACCCGAGCGAAGCTCTTCCATACTTGAATGAGGCGATTGCATCCAAGCCTGCGAACTGGAGACTCTCCGAGCTCTATGTTGAACGAGCGAAAGTGTATCAGGCTCTGGGTAGGCTTGAGACTGCACTCTCGGAAGTCAAGCTCGCTGTCAAGGTGAATTCCGCCGATCAATTTAACGCGTGGGAATCGCGTTCCCTCGAGGGAGACATTTACAAAGAGATGGGCAATTTTAAGCAGGCACTTGAGAGCTACACTGCTTCAAGTGAAACAAGGTCGAATATCAACCCCGTGCTCAGAAAGCGCGGCCGCCTGAATTTGAGAATGGGTGACTGGAGTAATGCGATAAAAGATCTGACTGCTGAAGTCGATCGCAACAATCTATCTGCGGACCTATACCTGGAGCGCGCGATAGCATACGACAAAGCCGGTGACACAGCCAAAGCCGCACAGGACTATCAGAAAGTAGTAAGTCTTCTGCAAGAGCAAAAAAACGAGGACGTTTTCCAGTTTGTCGTGAAACAACTCATGAAAAGGAACATGGCGGATGCGCTGCTATTGAAATCATATGCTCATCAACGGTTAGGACAGCTGGCCGACTCCAAGCGCGATTTCACGAAAGCTGTCGCCGACGGCGCTGAGCCTGACAGTTTTCTGAAGGACTTTCAAAAAGATACTGGAATACACATTCAACTCGACGGCGGCAAATGATGAAATTTCCAGATTTTAAACAATCTGATGCAACGAAACTTCGAACCGGCTGCAACCGATGCGGTAGACCCACCGCTTCAGGCGTGACTGGTTGGCTGTTCGGCTCTGCCGGTTGCAAATGTGAAGATTCTTATTCCAATGACTCTGCGGACGACGCTGATACTGCTGGTCGTGAGCATGGCATAGAGTTTCCAGATCTCGGCTCTCACTGGTTGGTTCTCGGGTTCCTGGGAGAAGGTGGGATGGGGCGCATATTCAAGGCTCAAAGTCCTGATGGGACCATTTGTGCCGTGAAAGTCTTGAAAGGCGAACTGTCCGAAGATAGAGAAGCGCTGAAGCGCTTCGAGCAGGAGGTAGATGCCGTCTCGACTCTCGACCATCCGAATCTGGTCTCGGTACTCAGCAGAGGAATCACTGTTGATGGTGCACCGTATCTGGTGATGGATTACGTAGACGGCGGTAATCTTGCTGGATATTTGAAGAAAGGACCGATTAAAGAAAACGAGATCGTGGATATCGTCTCCGATTTAACGGCCGCTTTAAGATGCGCTCACGCGGGCGGGGTTATTCATCGTGATATCAAGCCCAGCAACGTTTTATTGACCGGATCCGGTGACCGGCAGCGGGCTAAGCTTGTCGACTTCGGCATCGCAAAGCTGATGCCTACCGAGTCAACTGGATTACGTGAGACGCATGATCTGACTAAGACAGGCGATATTTTCGGCACGCCGAACTATATGAGTCCAGAGCAATGTATGGGTTTTAAGTTGGACGAGCGGTCGGATGTGTATTCGCTGGGTTGTCTGATTTATGAGCTGATGAGTGGAAAACCACCCTTCGGCGGTGAAAATCCAATTCAAATTGTTGTTAAGCAGATTAGCGATGAGCCGCCGTCTCTGACCGGTGCTAAAGATTCCGATCTCGCTCGTGGCCTGGAGGCGATCGTGTTTAAGTGTTTGCGGAAAAAGCCGGAAGAGCGCTTTCAATCGATGGCCGATGTGGATGCCCATTTGGAAAAGCTTCGAAGAGGAGAAAAAATTCGTCTTCAGCATAAGGTCGCGGAACCGAAAGCTCACCTTTCAAGATCGCAGATTTCCTATCTGTTCGGACTCGGTGTCTGGTCTTTGATTTACGGACTGATGTACCTTGAACTCGGCGGTACAGTTATTCTTCCGTTCTCGATAATCGCATCCGGTTCACTGGTGGCGGAACTCATTCGATCTCGAAAAAAGATGTTCCTCCGGCAGCCAGAAAGAAAGCAATGGCGAACTCTCCGCAAAATTATCTTTGTTGTTTTTACGCTGTTCGCTTGTATCACTTTTGCCGCGGGCTTCGGTCTGATGGAATGGATACCTCCGGAATTTCAGTATCTTCTTGTTCCGTTGGTGATCTTTCAGGTGTTCCTTTTCATCACTTTCGTTGCAACCGTGATTGGTGAATTTTGGTTCGGAAAGGAGCACCGCGTGCCAATTTCATCAACCGGGAAAAAACTGATTTTGATCTCGATTCCGATGATGATCGTGGGATATCTTTTACTGCCAACAGTCATGGACAAGACGGCCAGAGTGCTTGTTTCAGGACCGCGCGATCAGTCGCACGAGAATCCGGTGCACTGTCGAGCGCCGCGATGGGCCAAGACCCTTTGCCAAACATTGATCTTTTGGGACAAAAGTATACTCAGCGCGTACAAGACCCAGGCGGAGCTACTTCTTCAACTTAAGAGTCCGCAAGCGGCCGTGGATTTACTCGATCGAGGAATAAAGTTCGGGACGAAAGAGACACCGTTGGAGGTGTCTCTCCTCCACGCCCGTGCCTTGAGCGCTGCTGGAAAGACGAGCGCTGCGCTCAGAGAAGTTGATAAGACGCTCAAGGATGTCGAGGATTGGAACAAAGATGAGGTACTTTTGACGCGTAGTCGAATCCAGTTCGAGCATAACGACCTTTCGGCTACGATCGCTTATATTGACGATGCTATCGAACACACTGATGCCGATGCGCGAGCGGATAACCTGTATCTCCTGCGCGCAGCAGCGCATTGGCGCTCGGGCGAGCGCGACAAGGCGCTCGCTGATGTGACGAAATGCATTTCCAGAAGACTTCCGTCGACTCCGATGGCATCGCTCGGTGTGAAGCGAGCTGTTCTATATGAATTATCAAATAATCGAAAAGCTGCGGAGAATGACCTTCGCAAGGCATTGACTGAATGGGAGTACTCGGATAACGTGTTCGCAAATCTTTCTATCTGGACTGAGTGCCTGGTCAACAAAGATGACGCTGCTCAAAAGTTCTTGATCAAGAGCTATGTGAATAAGAAGTTGGGACAACAGTCCCAGTCCGACCTATATCTGCATGCCGCTGAGCTCCTGGGAGGCACGCAGGACGATCTGCTTGGCTCGTTCGCCCGCGACTTCGATATCAAAATTTCATGGTAGACATTTTAGCCATATACTTGCGAGGTCTTCGCGACCCTTCCTACGGAGCACTTTTACTTGCTCCCTGGGGATATCGGCGAGCCCTGCCTTATAAAGCCAGCGTGATAAGCCTTCTATCATTGGTATTGGAACCATGTCGCAGAGTGAGCTGGCGAACGTCTCGAAATTGGGATCCGTGGCGATCATCTGATCGAGCACCATATACAGTGCAATTTCGTTGCTTTCATTGGTGAACTTTATCGCCATTGCAGTTAGTTTGTCGGCGGCCTTGTCGCTTAAGGCAATCTGCCTGACTGCAATCTCCGAGACGTGTGGCTTGACCTTGATGCACTCTGCAACCAGCACACCAAGGACCTTATCATCTTTCGCATTTTGAATAATGGTTGCTATCAGCTCTTTTGTTTCGTACGGGTGGACTGTTGCCACTTGAATTGTCAGGGCAACGGCAGTGGAGACATGCCCCGTGATCATGAGCTGATTGGTGAGGACTGCCAAGACGTTCCTTCTATGCTGTCCAGCTAACAACACGAAGATCTTTGATAAGCACCTGTTTTTCTTGAGAGCTGCCAATTCGACAACCACGGAGGAAGCCTCTGGCATCTCATCGTTGATCGCCATGTCCATAAGCCAGATCGAATAGAACTCATCGAAGCGCTCATTCAAGCTCTCGATTATTGCCTCCTTAAGTGCTGCTGTTGAAGGTTTTGCATGGCAGAGCAGTCGCAGTTGGTGCAGGACCGAAAGTGAATTTATAGCTCTCTTCAAATTTAGGTCGTGGTCCGAAGAACCGTTACTTTCCTGTGCAACAATCTCGTCAAGCGCTCTGACCTCTTTTCGAAGGCATCTGATTATGGTGTTTTCGATAACGCTGACTCTTTTGCCCTCATTAAGAACGCTGATTAATTTTCTCAGTCCCTTGGATTTTCGAGTGGCTGCGGCAATGGCGAAAATGTCCGCTAAAGTCTCGAAATCTTCGGACTGGACTATGATAGCGAGAGGCGAGTTGACGAACGAAATCTCCATTATCTCGTCAAGAATTCTTTCGGCTACAAGCATCTCTTTTCGCCTGGAAAGAAAGCGCAGGAGGTGCGCGATTGAGTTCGACCGGCCTCCTTTTAACAACTGCGTCAAAACCTCGCCTATGTAATTGTTCGAGTTCGTTGCGCCGTCGAACAGCGCCTCGAAGAACGATACTAGTTCGTCAAGAGAGCTATTTGTACTGACCACGCGAGAGACATGTTCGTACAGTTGAAAACGATCGAGGCTTTTAAGTCTGAGGCAAAACTCGATGATGACACTCGAACCTTCGCTACTGTGTATATGCTTCAAGATTGCATCGACGATCACGTTCTGTCTCTCGCTAATCAGGTCGGCAAGAATTGTCGCCAGGGCATCAAAGTGCCTGATTCTAGCGAGATCTGCCGCGAAATCGTAGCAGCGATTTCCTTCACCAATTTTTACGACGCCGAGGAACCAGTTACTGACTATTTCGCAGGCTTCGACTGCTAAGTAATCCAGAATCGAATCTGATTGCTTTCGGGCGTCAATCTGATTCAAGAGGTCTCTGAAGTTGTTCAATAGTACGATTTGCTCGCAGCATTTGTACCAGTCCCTACCCTGCCTGAGCGACGCGCTTTTGTTTTTCAAATTCTCCCTAT
Source organism: Candidatus Obscuribacterales bacterium (assembly GCA_019746975.1). Taxonomy (GTDB): domain Bacteria; phylum Cyanobacteriota; class Vampirovibrionia; order Obscuribacterales; family Obscuribacteraceae; genus JADYXR01. Next base: position 49,659 of record JAIERK010000134.1, on the reverse strand, counting down.
ATGTCTCCACAACAGAGACGACCGTGCTGACTGCCAGATCGAAGCCTTGCGCAAGAGCGTTAGAGTTGCTGTTTGCTTCCATTATGTACTTAAATGCAGGCGCATTACCTGCCTTAGCAAGGTGGTGGCAGAGCAAGGCAACACCTTCGACGTCGTTGTTTTTGAGCAGGTGTTTTGCGATTGTTGCGATCACGTTGATACAGTTGCTCTCAGCGGCTAGAGCCATCAGATTGTTGAGCAGCGGCTCTTTGTTGTCCTGAAAGTAGGTTTTTTCCAGGCAGGTTGCGATGTATGCCCTTGCATTTTCGAGGGACAGGATTAACTGTTCATCGATCGCTGGCGCGTACTTCATAGCGAATCTCGATGCCACCAGGAGCGCTTCTAGTTGCTCATTTTTGTCCTTGGAAGATTGGAAGAAGAGGGAGATGGCGACGAGCCAGTTGAAGACGTCCTCCGGAGGCAAAATCTTGCCTGCCTCGGTGGCCACATCGACAAGTTCGTTGGCGTCTATTTGTCCGAATTCGGACATGTAATTGAGGGCGGTCGATCGGGCCGAGTCTACGGAATTAAAAACCACTACCGCACAGAATCGCGCAAGACGTCCCTGATCTGTTCTGCCGACCATATCGAGTTTTCTCGCGAGTGCAAGAAAGGAGGATCTTGCAAACTCCAATCGCGCCGATGGGTTGACACTACATATGATACCAGCTAATTGTAGATACTGGTCTGTCCCTTCGATGTCGCATAAGTGCGGCTTCCGCTCTAGCATGCCTTGAAAGATCAGGGCTGAGGATTGGAGAAATTCGATGGAGGTAGAGTCGAATCTTGCCGTCTGATATGGCCGCAAACCATACTCCTTCAGCATTTTGCAAGTCGAGACTTTGGCGATGTAAGGTTGATCGATCTCCAGTGCAATCAGATCGGCGACTTGCGCTAAATGAGTTCGGCTATCATCCAGTATTTTCCAGGCGGCGACGTGATTGCCGTCGTCATATTTGCTCAATGCCAACAACAAGGCTGCATGTCTGTGCTGAATTTGGTCGCTGTTTTTCTTCGCATCATTCAATGCCAGAAGGAAATAATTGCTTGCCATCGAGGGTTTGCCAGATAGAGCAAAGCAATAACCGAGCGAAACCGCAATATCGATTTGCATTGCACCATTGCGGTCCGGATCTAACTGTTTGAACACATCTAGATAGACCTTGGTCGCGGCTTCGTAATCGCCATTATTAAAAAGATTTTTGCCATCCTTTATTCTGCGCTGAATCCAATTGGCCGGGATCGTCGCCAGCTCCAATCCATCTGCCATCCGCTTGATGCGGTCTCGTGCCTGGCGTCCGGCTTTGAAAGTGTTGGTCGATATCTTTCCGAATCCGAGCGCTTCTTTGCGAGTCGCTTTTTTGTCGTTGCCGATCGCTTTGACGGCTTCGTCCAGGTCGAGGATGTCCTTAACCGCAGTCGGCTTAGCCACTGACGTTGAGCCATTACTCTGTGGTGGCTCGGTTGCTAATTGGTCGATTGCCGTTTTCGGAGCTCCTAGATATGGTATCGCAGTTGGTGCAGACCATAGCATTCTAAGAATCAGGTGTGCTGTCTGGCTGATGTGAGGTGAGCTGTGTGCCAATAGCGATTGAAACAAAGTCGAGGCGGAAGGCTGTGCGAGGTCGGTTCTTTTGAAAAGGATGCACTCGTCACCGCCACCATGAGCTTTGTAGAGCTCCGGGTCGATAGCGACAGCCAGCAGTGAGGCATGAATAAGCCAGCATGAGAAGTTGTCCACGTCCGGGTCGTAGTGATCCTCCGTTCTATGTGGATGCTGATAGTTGGGATGACCGTATTCGAGGCTTTTCTTGCCGAGAAGGGCCGGTACGAATAAAGCGTCGTAGTCGACGAGTCGAAGTCCCTCGTCCGTAACTATGATGTTGCCGTGCTGAAGATCGCCGTGGCCGATTCCGGCACCTTCCAGCTCTCCGACCAGCTTATGAAATTCACGAAGGAGCCAAGTCATTTTTTCGGCATCCCGATGGTGTTGTTCGATGAACTGATCGAGCGTGGTGCCCTCTACCCAAACCATTTTGAGGCAGGGATACCAGTCTCCCTTGACTCGAATGCCTTCGTCTAGATAGTAAAAATCGACGGTCGAATCGAGATTGTCGAACAGCACGAAGTCGCTTATGTGCTTGTAACGCTCTTTTTGATCGGGACGCTCCGAGAGAAAACAGCGCACTGCCCATGAAGTATTACCGCAGTGGGCTCGATAGACGCTGGCAAAAGCTCCGCTGGCAGAGCGCGGCAGACCCATGGCATTGGTTGCAATGGACGCATTTTTCAGATCTTGGTCTGAAAAACAGATTTGGGGGCTCTGCACGGCCTCGTTGTAGTCTTGTGGGGTCGGCCAGATTTTCATCGAAGTTTGCTCAAACTGTTACTGTTTTACCGCAATCAAGCCCAGTTCTATCGCAGCTTTATAGAAAATACATACACGGAAATCCAGTTTCGTAGTCCTTGGCCGAGCTATGGCATAAGTTCGATTTAAATCTGTCGCGCGGGCGAGGAGACGTCGCGCATTCGGGAGCCTCGGTCCAGCTCGTGTTTTGCCGAACTGGTTATCCAGTGCAACATGTCAGCGCGATTTGCATTGAAACGAGCTCGGACTTCGCGCAAAGAGGCGGCAACGTCAGGACGTTTTCTCGGTCCTTGGAATTCGTACCCAGAATGTGCTGCCTTCGCCCACGGTGCTTTCCACACCTATCCGTCCATTGTGAGATTCGACTATCAACTTACAAATGGACAGACCGAGACCGGAGCCTTTTTTTTCTGTTCTGTCAGTCAGGTCCACCTGCTTGAACCTTTCGAATATGATCTCTTTCATTGAGTCGGGCACGCCTCTTCCCTGATCTTTGACACGCAGTTCGACCTGGTCGTCTCTAAGCAAGGTGGTCAGTACGATCTTTGTACCGGCAGGGGAAAACTTGAGGGCGTTGCTTACGAGATTTATCAACACCTGCATGAGACTTGCTTGATCGATAGCAATTGTGGCGAGCTCGTCAATTTTCGATCTCTTCTCTTCTTCTGTTAAGGTGGCGTTGTCGTCTACTAGCTCCACCGCCTGGAGCAACTCGATCTCGCGTTCTTCAGCCTGTGAGATTAGCGCGTTGATTGCTTGCTTTGCTAGCTGCGTGATGTCTGCCATCTCTCGATGTAGCTCCATCTGACCTGATTCGAATTTCTCGATATCGAGGAGTGTATTGACGAGTGCAATCAGTCTGTCTGTTTCGGCTTCCGCAATGGCGATGTGCTCACGTCCCTTGTTGTTGAGAACTCCGAGCGGACCAGTCTGTAACAGTTGCATCGAGCCGAGTATCGTCGTGAGAGGCGTACGAAGGTCGTGACTAACCATAGCCAGGAATTCCTTCTTTAATTGCTCCACCTCCTGGCGGAGAGTGATGTCTTGTAATATGAAGAGGATCTTTCGTTGATCGTTGAGAATAAAGCTGTTAGTTGTCAGCTCGGCGGGGAACTCGTCGCCGGTTTTCGTAATGATCGGAATCTCGATAGTGTCACCGTTGGCGGTGTCTTCGAGGATTTTGCGAAATCGCCCATCTTCCCCCATCGTTGGTCGTTTTGTGAACAGCATCCCGATGTTCTGGTTTTGCAGCTCGTTGTCCCGGTAACCGAGCAGATGCTTCGTGGAGAGATTTGTTATCTCGATTAGACCGTCATTATCGGTAATCAGAAGACCCAAAGGCATACTTTCGAGAACGAGCCTGATCATCTGCTCGCTTTCCTTGAGCAATGCCTCTTCTAGTTTTCTCTGGGTTATATCATGCGCTACGCAGTAGAACCTTCTCTCATCCTCTAGCCAGTTGGCGGAAATGCTCGTATGAATGGCGTTTTTGTCCTGGCGCAAGAGCCTGCACTCGAAGGAGCGCTCCACCTTTTCCTCGGAAATCGAGGTGAGTGTCTGTTCTACCGTGGCCTGGTCTTCGATGTGGATGATTGTGAGGAAGTTCTTTCCTGAAAGCGATTCTGCCGCGTAACCCCAGTCATTACGGACGGCATCATTTATCGTGGCGATTTCAAATTTGTCCGTCAATGTCATGATTACGTCGACGGCGTTGTCTATGATCGCTTTCTCGTGCAGGGCAGCTTCTTCGATCTCTGAGGCCATGCGATGGAACATCGTATCCAGTCGGCCGATTTCATCGCGGCCTTTTTGACTGGGGCTGAGCGGTTGACCGGAAGCGAACCTGGATGCATTGTCGGCAAGTTTTGCCAGCCGTCCGTCGATCACTCTGCTGAAGTACGCGGCCAGCAAAAATCCCATCAGTAAGTTGATAATAAACGCCGTCGGCATTATCTTGAGGAGCTGATCGTTGTACCGCGTGATATTAGCCTGACTTTCCTTTTGACGTTCAATCAGTCGATCTACGAATGCCCTTCTCACCATCGATTCATAGGGGAACAGACCCTGCATCTGTCTTTTAAAGCCGGCGAACGACAATACTCCAAGCTGTTCGTTGGTGTCTTTGACCGAGTCGTTGATAGAATCTACAAATAGAAAAACTCGATGCAAGGTATTGAGCCAGATCTGACCCTCTACTTTCATATCTTGGTCTTCGTTCAGAATGGCTTCCAACTTGTGCAGTTCTTTGTTCTTCTTCTTCAAAAGTTGGCGATAACTGATCTGCAGGTTGTTGTCCTTGATGAGGGCATATCGTGAAACAAGGTCGAGTGATTCGGTGCCTAGTGGACCAAGTCTGTGGACTATGAATAGAATTTCCTTGGCCTGAGCTTCTTTTCGCGCTTGCTCTTGAGACTGCAGAAGGAGCACGCCCACTGCCGTGAGAAACACGATTGCCATTACCGCCGGTATCGAGGCGACTATCAGTCCCTTTGCGAAAATTGGAAGATCGTCCGGGTTGAAACGCATGAATGGTATCAATCCTCGACCGGTATCAAGAAAGAAAAAGTGCTGCCCTCGCCAGGCTTGCTCTCGACCGAAATGGTGCCGCCGTGAGCTTCAACGATGGACTTGCAGATAGCCAGACCGAGTCCGCTGCCTTTTTTCTCAGTGCGATCCATGATCTCGACCTGTTTGAATCTATCGAAAATGCTGTCGATCTGCTTGTCTGGAATTCCTCGTCCCTGATCTTTCACGCTCACGAGGACGCCTGTATCAACTTGACGACAAGAAATAGTCACCGTGCTTCCTGTCGGCGAAAACTTGATGGCGTTGGCGATCAGGTTGACAACCACTTGCACGAGGCCGGAGCTGTCGGCGAATGCCTCCGATGGAGTGACGTCCGAGAGCAACTGAACACCATTTTTCTCGGCCAGGTAGCCGACCGAAAGCAGCGATTGATTGATTATGGCCTCGAAGCTGACGACTTCCTTTCGCACTTCGAATCCTTGAGTTTCAATCTTTTCGAGATCAAGGAGATTGTTGATCAGACCCATCAAGCGCTCGACCTCGCGTTCCATGTTGACGACACGTTGATTACCACGATCGTTGAGTTGACCCAGTGTGCCGCCCTTCAAGAGTTGCAGAGTAATGTTCAGAGTTGTGAGTGGTGCTCTCAGATCGTGTGATACCATCGCCAGAATTTCTTGCTTCAGTTTCTCCGCTTCTCTACGAGAGGTAATGTCGGCGATCACCACCAGCGGTTTCACCTCTCCCTGAATAAAGAAGTGGCTTACAGATATCTGCGCTGGAAAGGGCACTCCGTCCTTTCTCTTTGCGTCGAGCTCGGTGAAGCCCTGCGCTGAGGCATCTTGTATCTTATCGATGAACTGTTCGTCCTGTGCTAAGGGCGACGATGGAAAGAGCGCTCCGAGTGCCATCCCCGCGAGCTCCTCTGCTGTATAACCGAACATCTCTTCCATCTTCTGATTGACGAGTTCAATCCGGCCACCCTCGGTTCCGATTGCGACGCCGACCGGCATGCTCTGCAAGATAAGCTGTACGCGCTTCTCGCTCTGCTGAAGCATCTGTTCTTCAATGCGTCTGCGCGTTATATCGTGCGCTACACAATAATATGTCTTGCGTGGACTGGACCAGGTGATCGACCAGAGCATGGCGACTAACTGCCCTTCTTTTTGCCTAACTCGATTTTCGAAGGAGCCAGCGAGGTTTTTTTGCTGAGCCAATTTCATTGCTTCGCGAGTCGTGGCTACATCGTCTTTAACCAGGATGTCCGCGACGTACCGTCCCAGAAGTTCGTCAGGTTCGAATCCCCACACTCTGTTTGCGGCGCCGTTGATTGCGGTAAATCGTTCGCTGTGATCGATAGAGCAGATAACATCGCCGCTGTTTTCTACAATTGCCTTTTCTCTTCTCTGAGCGGCTTTCAAGCTTCGTGCCATCCCATGAAATACTTCGTCCAATCTTGCGATTTCATCCTTGCCGTGCAGTCGTGGATTGAGCTCTTGACCGGCGGCAAGACGGATGGAATTGTCCAGTATTACTCTCAATCGTGGACCCATGCTCGTTCCGAAAAGAATGGCGCCGGCAATACTGAGACCAATAGTCATAGATACTCCAAAAATAAGTACCGCCCAGATCACGACTCGCCATTGCTCCACCGTGAGGAGCGAACCTTTCTGCTTTTCTTCCAGCAACTTAGAAAATGCTTGTCTTTGTTTAGATTCGTTTTCATAGAACCTACGCAATCTATTGATCATCTGTTGCATTTGCAACGGCATGAATTCGTTGGACCCAGCAACGCGACTGGCCTCGATCTCGTGTGCAAGAACCATTCCGACGGTCGAGTTGTTATGCATTTTTTGTACGCGTGTCGCAAGACTTTTGTCTTTTTTGACCAGGCTCGACAGGATATTGAACTCTTTCTCGAGGTCGGTTGTGATTTGCTTAAGTGGAGATGTCGGCGATTCGCTTCTGATAAGAACGCTGTTATAGGCTGCTGATAAGGAATCGACCATCAGGGTGTCGATCGCCTGCTGATGGAGCAAAATACTTTTCGTGTAACTCTCTTTCTCTGCTTCTTTCTGTGCGCCAAAGACCATGGCGCTCATGATGACTAGGAAGATCAATCCCGCTCCAAGGGGCACGAAGACCATCAGGTAGCCCTTCTGCGAAGTTTTTAGATCTTCTGGCTTAGGAAGCATGTCTTGCCTGGGCTCGGGCAAATCCCTGATTAGTGGCTTGAAAACTATCAGAATTTTAGCAGGTGCGGACCCGATAAAATGGGGAATACTAGACCCGAGGGCTCGCCAGCGCAGCGATCTGAATTGCTGTCATCAGCACAATCTCTAGCCAGTTGGCAAGTAAAACTTAAGTTTGAACAGCGTCATACGACATCGTAACCTTCGTGCTTTGTCACTACCTCTGGTAGCGGTCTTGATTATGCCCTTGATTTTCGGTCCTCCCATCCTGGCATCGGCTAAGATGGAGGAAAACTGGTGGCGTCTTATCAACGTGGCCGACGAGCACAGCAGGCGGGGGTGAAAATTCTGGATGCGAGTGAAGAGATTGCCGATCTGCAATTCAGATGTGGTCGACTGAAGGGGATGGCCAATTAATGGATCCGGTATTCAGAACGAAAATGTCTGGTCGACCAACGAAGGTGGTGTCGTATTTGATATTAGTACTGAGTATGGTATTGATATCAAGTATGATGCTCGCAAGAAGTGCAAAGACCGAGATCGAGGCGAGCCAGGCGTGGATTCGACACTACTCCGGCACTGAAGACGCTCGCAGCCACGAGGCAGCTCTGGACTCAGCCAGAGAGGCGCTCACTCTAGCAAAGCAGTTTAATGAGTTTGACCCCAGGTACAGTGAAAGTTTGCGCCGAATCGCGGAACTCTATATTCACAACGGTCAGTTTGAAGAGGCTGAACCGTTCCTCCTCCAGGAGATGGCAGTGCTGAGAAAGTTCGGGCCGAAATTTCCCGATCTTGATTTTGATCTTTTCTGGTTGGCAGTGATGAATGAGCGCCGTGGAGACCTGGCCAAAGCAAAACGGATGTTTAAGGAAGCGCTGGTTTTAGCCAGGGGATTGCGCAAGGATGGCGAGCCTGAGGTATTCCATATCTACGGTCATCTTGCCGCAATCTGTCTGTACGAAAAAGAGTTCAAGCGAGCTGCCGAGTATCGACAAAACGCAGTCGACTATATTTTTGCCACGGCGCTGAACGACGAACAGATCTGTTCTGGTGCAATGTCTTTGAGAATGAGCCTGGATGGCGCGCAAGGTCAATTCTTCAAGATCAATCCGGAGCTCGCTAGCGCTTACATAGAAACCATCGGCGAGTGTTCCAAGGCCGCCGTAGCTAAGCAAGAGACGGAAAAAGGAGTCAACAATCTTCCGTTCTGCGACCTGCTCCTGGAATATGCATACATGAAGGCCTATTACCTGGAAGATGATGACTCCATACCGCTTTACCTCAGGGGGCTTTCGCTGTTGGAAAGTAAGTTCCCCGATCAGAAAAAACGTATTGGAACATATGCGGCCCACCTTTCTTCTGTGCTGACGGCTCTTGGCCGCGATAGTGAGGCAGTTAAGTATCTGGGAGTCGCGTTCAACAACTTCGAGCAGGTGCGTGATTCGCCTGACGCAAACCTAGAATGGCTTGTCCATCCCACCAAGAATCTGACTGCGCTTCTTTTGAGGAGAGGTAATGTTTCCGAGCGTATTAAGATCCTCGAACGCTATCTCGCTCTCGGTACGGAGGAGCCTGCTAAGTTCAAAACGCGAAAAAGTTTGGCTGAGTCATTCAAGCAGCTCGGCAATCGTGAATATGCGGCAAAACGCTTTGCAGGAGCGGCACAATACTACGAAAGATCAGTGCAACACTACCGACAGTGCGTGCCCGCTTCTCTCGAATTGTGCGAGACGCTGGAGCAACTTGGTCACACTTACATGCTTCTGGGGCAAGATCGAAAGGCTGAGTCCTACCTCGATGAAGTGGTTTATGGACTCGAAGCCGACAATCAGCGGAGCTTTGGCATTGCTACTGTGAAGCGCAGAGCCCTCTTCGATCTAGCCGCTATCGGTAGTCGAGCCGGGCGTCCACCATCTCAAGAGTACGCGGAGGCGAAAAACAAGGGTGATGAACTTTACCTGAAAACCATCGCGGACCTGGAGCGAGCGTGCTCGGCGCGTGAGGGCAACCAGCTTGCAGTTGCCAACGCGACGACAAAAATCTGGCAGACCCACTTCGGCCAAGCAAGAACGCTTGCTCGCGAAGGTCGCTTCGTAGAGGCTGCCAAAGCTTTCGAACTCGGCCATCCGGTTTACGTGAATGTCGTCGGTACAACAGTCGACTACTTTTGGCTTGAACTGGAGTATGTCAATTGGTTGCTCGCTGCCAATCGATACGATGAAGCCGAACCGGTTCTCTACAATTTGATTATTGAAGGAAGGGCTTCTTCGGGGCTTGAGTTCTTCAAGTGCATTGGAATTACCGTTGATCATCTTCGAACGATCTACCGAGCTACTTCAAGGCCGGATAGAGAGAAGGCTGTATCGACTGAAAATCAAATCCGAGTTTTTCAGGAGACTGCTCTTGCCAGTAGATACCTCGAAGATGGCTGCTACTCGAAGGCTTCTGAACTATTCAACAAGATTCTGGAAGAGGATAGCGTTGTGTTTGGAGCGCAGTCTCTGATTGCGAAAGTGGATCTGGACCGCTCCGCATGTTACTCCTTCCTTACCGACAACTATGAGGATGCGGAGAAGTATTGCAATCGCTTTCTGAAAACCTTTTACAAACCTGACGCTCGAACCTGTCAGATTATGAACCTGCTCGCTAGTGTTCATAACCGCGCAGGTCGTCCTGAACGCGCAGAAAAATTACTCCGCGATAAGCTCTCCAGGAGCGAACTGAGACGTGAGTCCACGACACATAGGATAACCGCATTGTATGCGCTCGCCGTATCGTTATGTCTGCAAGACAAAGTAGATGCAGCAGCTCATCAAATCGAATCTGCAAGAAAGTTGACGAATTCACCGCTGCAGGTTTCAGCGGATACACTACCTTCAGTTCTCAGTATTCTTTCCAAAGAAAAACCAGACGCGGGACTTCGTTTTCTCAACGAGGAGTTGAAGTTGTACCGCAAGAATCGGTCCGAGATAACCAGCGCTGTAGTTCTTGTAACCACTGAATTAGGCAACTGTCATGCCGCAAAAAAGCAATTTCGTTTAGCCGTCGATAAGTTCGAGGATGCGCTGCGATTGATGATGGTAACCAACATCAAGAGTAAGTTCGTAGTGCTTCAGACATTGGTTCCGTACGAGCAGTCTCTCCGCGCTTTAGGGCGGGTTGAAGAAGCTAACCGTATAGTCGCCAAAATCAGAAAAATCAAATCGAGGTGCAAGTGATCATGCCATCGTTGGTGGCACTATCTTCAAGAATCGACGGTTATGACGAAATGATCGCCCGCTACGCCAATTTTCCTTCCTTCGGAATCAACAGCCCAGGGGCGGGCTTCATACATCCCCGTGGCAGGGAACATATCTCGTTTTAGTTCAATGTCACCCGATATAGTGCCCTTTAGCTCTTTCATCGTGACCTTGCTCGGCTGTGGAGTGTTTTGACTCTCGAATAGAAGGCTTGGTCTCGTTATCTCGAGAATTATTCCAGCTGATCCCGGTTGTCTTGTCGCGTCAACGGAGACTGTGGCGGCCGTCTCCTTCTGCGACAGGTGCAGGAAGCCTTTTGTGCCCATGTATCCGGAGTTCGCGAATGAAAGTCGAGGCATCAAACGATCGGAGTCGACAATCTCGATTGAGTCAATCGCCAGATGACAGTTGTGAGGCAATCTGATTTTAAAAGGATGACTCTTTCCGCCCAACGACCATTCCGGAAGTCCTCTGAGAGGAAAGAAAAGTTCTTGTCTTTCTTCCTCCGGGTTGAAGTCGGCGTGGGTTCTGTTCGGCAAGGAGAATACCGGGCTGACATCGTTGGCATAGAGAAGATCGGCGCCTTCCGAGAGTTGAGGTAGCGAACCTCCGGTCGTGTCAAGGTTGCGAACCTTCATGGAGACGAATTCAATGTCGAAGGCGCTTCGATTTCCCAGATTGAGAATGAGCTCAGGCTTGCCTTCTTTTGAGTTGTCGCCTCGAATCTCGAGTGAGCCATTCCTTTCCCATGAGCCAGTTCCGTTCTTGATTGATAGAACATCCTTGAGCGCGGCTCCAGCGAACGCAGCTGAATTCTCTTGGGTGCTTTCGATTACGACAGGTTGAAATTCCTTCTTATTTGTATTCCAGAAAAAGATTTTGACGTCGTCCTTTGCTTGATACAACGAATCGCGCAGATAGCCGAAAGGCATTATCTGCTCGTACTTGTTGAGCATAAGGCAGTTCCAGGCATCGCGCTCCAACTGAGGTGCTTTTGTCATTCCCCAAACAGCATTTCGACAGATGTACGCGCCGTCAATCTGATCGGGCAGGCTAAGTAAAAGCACTTGCGGATCGCCTTCGATCGACTTGTATAGAGTCGATAGTCCCTGGCGTATTGAGTTGGATTCGCGACCAGCGGTGGCCCAGGCCTGATTGTTGGTCCAGAGCGCCGCGAAGCAGGCTGATGAGAAGAAAGCGCAGAGGGCGAAGCGCAAAGCCGGTGTTGCGGCGGCCTTGAGTTTTTGTGTCGATGGAACAATCGCCGCCATCGCCAGCAAAAGACTGAGAGCCACCGTCGCCACGTGAGCGAGTCTTGCGCCTTGCAAGTCGTCGGCGATGGTGAAGATCTTGTAGACCGGCGCGAAGCACAGACCCAGGAAGAGCAAGTTGAACACGAAGAGGCGCGATAGTTTTTTCTCGAGAACCAAATTTATGCTAAGCATCACACCAGAGAGTGCGAGGCTGAGCTCCCACATCCGGGTGACGTTGTGGTGCGCTCCCATCAGACCTTTGTTGAGCGGGATGAGGAACATTCTCAGTCCGTGCATCCAACTCAGGAAAAAATGTTTCAGGTCTGCGATGAAGAACAGTGAATCGTCATAGCCCCCGACGAAGGTACCTAGCGCGTAGCGCCTGACACCGAAGTAAACCACAAGCATCGACCAGAACAGCGCAGTGGGTTTCACTATCTGCCACGACCAGCTCAGGAATCTATTCTTGTCGAGAGATTTGCGAAAAATAGCGTTCTTACCCAGAGTCAATTCATACAGGATGAAAGCCGGCGGCAGAGTAAGCGCCATTTCTTTAGATAGTAGTCCGAGCGTGAGTGAAGCGACGCAAGGAGCAATCCATAATGGGTTGCCGTTGTGGCGCCAGCGCAGATAGAAATAGAATGTCGCGACATAGAAAGCCGTGACCACAGCATCTACCCTGCCTGTGATCCACGATACTGCTTCCGTATGAAGTGGATACAATCCGAAAATCAGCGATACGGCGAGGGGATAAAGCCACATTGAAATCGAGACGCTTTTCTTCTCATCCGGTGCGGCATCATCTGTCCATCGAGCCTGCGCGAGCAATATGCGTGACGTGAAAAAAAGGAATACGGTTGCGGTCAGATGAAACAGCAGGTTGGTGATGTGAAAACCCAAACCGTTTGGTCCCCAACCCAAATAGTCGGTGACCATGAAGATAGAGATGAGCGGTCTGTAAAACCTGGTTGTCGTTCCGTCGAGCCAAGAGCTATGAAAGTTGCGCCAGATCAGTTCGTGGTTCTTTACCGCGTCTTTGAGCCAGGTCAGATGTACGAAATCGTCGCCGAGGAAAAAGTTAAACAGAACCGGCATGTATGCCCATACCGTGAGCGCCACCACTAGTGATACCAGAAGGAGGTTCAACGGATTGGCAGAGGTCGATTGCTCCTTGATATCTGTAAGCCTATTACTGTCTGTACTCTTCAGCGTCTGCATAATGACTCCGCTAACTTGTATTGATCTATTTCTTGCTGAGCGATTCAATCGCTACATCGTATGCCGGACGATCTTCTATATGGCAGCGAATCTCATCCTTCTGTTTGATCGGTTTTGCAGGTACTCCCTGCACGACCATATTCGGCTCGACGTTCTTGCTCACGACGGAACCACCGGCGACAATGGCGCCTGAGCCAATTCGCACTCTCGGCAATAGCAGGACTCTGGCTCCTACAATCACGCCTGATTCAAGGTATGGGCCTTCTCGACCTTTCTGGCACGGAGGATGCAGGCTATCCGTGGTGCAAGACATCGGATAGAAATGCACATTGTTTTCACAGGTTGTGTAAGTTGCGATGAAAACATTGTTGTGAAAGCGGCAATCGTCACCGACCTTGATGTAACCGTCGGATTGCGACAGTGTACCGAAGCTGCAATTTTTGCCGAAATGACTTTCTTCGCGTATGACAGCACGGTTACCCGTCTGGAAATTCTCGCCGAAAGTGCATCCGGCGTAGATGATCGTTCCTGATCTTACAACGCTTCCGGCGCTCAGCGTGACGGGCGGATTCTCATACGCGTCGTCTTTGAGATAGGCAGCCAGTCTTTCTCCGATGATGCATTGTGCACCAATGAATGAGTTGGCACCAATCTTGGCATTCTCGTAGATGATCGCACCGGTCTCGATGGTGACACCGTCTCCGATGACGGCACCACTACGGATCACAACGAAATCGCGGATCACGACGTTGTTGCCGATCACCGCATCTTCGCTTATTGATGCATTGGCTGCTTTGAATGGTGCTTTGGTTCTCATTTTCGGCGGTTATGCTCCGGTGAATGTTGGGGCCACTGTTGTGACCGGGACCACTGTGGAGCTCTGACCCATGATCTCTTTGATCGCAGTCGCGACATAGAGCACATCATCGGATGTGAGCTCTGGATACATTGGCAGTGAGAGAACTTCGTTGGCTGCGCGTTCGGACTCAGGGAATTTGCCCTGCTTGTAGCCGAGGTTCGAGAACGCCTTTTGCAAATGTAGTGGAACCGGGTAATAGCACATCGAGCCGATCCCTCTATCCGACAATGCTTTTGTCAGCATCTCGCGCTCTTTGTTGTCGGCTGATCTGTCTTTGGCGTTTGAGTGAACCCGAATTGTATATTGGTGCCAAACATGTGTGAGCTGCTGTGGTGACAGTGCCTGGCCGGTTGCTGTGACGGCGGGCACGGTTATGCCGGGGCAGCCCTGCAAGGCGGAGGAGTAGAGTCGAGCAATCCCGTCTCTGCGTTTGTTCCACTCTTTCAGGAATGGCAGTTTTGCTCTCAAAGCGACAGCTTGAATCTCATCGAGCCGACTATTGACTCCGAGTTCATCGTGGAAATAGCGTCTTTGCGATCCGTGCGCTCTCAGCGTTCTCAATCTTTGCGCTATTTTTTCGTCGTCGGTGACGAGCATTCCTGCGTCGCCGCAAGCGCCAAGATTCTTGGTCGGATAGAAGCTTATGCAGGCGACGTCGCCGAAGCTGCCTGTAGGCATGCCTCTGTATGTGGCGCCAATGCCCTGAGCATTGTCTTCAATGATTCGCACTTTGGCTTTCTTGGCGATCTTGACGATAGGCTCCATATCCGATGGTAGACCATACAAATGTACAGGCATAATCGCTTTAGTTTTTTTCGTGATTGCCTTTTCGAGGAGCCGAGGATCCATGTTGAATGATGTCGGTTCGATGTCGACGAACACAGGTTTCGCGCCCCGAAGAGCTATTGCTTCCACGGTGGCAGCGAATGTGAAAGGCGTCGTGATAACTTCGTCACCAGGGCCGATATCGAGGCACCATAGGCTGAGGATCAAGGCATCAGTGCCATTTGCTACACCAACGCCGTGTTTGACACCGCAGAGTGCGGCGACATCTTTCTCGAGTTCGTGGACATGCTCTCCCAATATGTAATTGCCGCTTCTGAGTACGTCTAGGACGGACTGTTCAATGGTTTCTCCGACTTGCTTGTACTGTGCACGGAGGTTGAGGATTGGGACGCGTTGTGCCATTGAAGCGTTTCCTTGTATCGTGTGCTGAGGATACGGTTCGAAACCGAGTCGCTACGTCAGCGGGGTGGTAACTGACCAGAGTCTAACTCTCGCCCTTGACTGCTTCAAAGTGTGGGGATATAAGGTTCCGGACGATTCGGATGATAGATTTTTCAGGTAATGTCGATGCCTTACCCCCTCGCATAAGCCGAGATGTCAATAAGTGCATTCGTTTGATTAAATCTTCGAAATTATCAGCAACATTCTTCAACTGATTTAAGTTTTCCGCACTTTATAGTCTCTTTTGAGAGAAACATTGAGCATCCGGATTGCTCGGAAGTCACTCAATGCCACCAGTTGGCACCACTAAGACACCACTCTGACACCGTTATGACACCAGGTTGAACGGATTCGTCTGTCGGTTGTTGTTCAACTCATCGATGATTTGCTCTGGTTCGATATCTAGCCGTTTCACCTTGTCGCCTGCGCTCGGCCCGTTTTGGATCGTGCAGAAACGCGAAACTGGCACTTCCCGTGAAGTCAGGCTTGTACCTCGCCGGCGGTGTTACTTCTTACGCTATAGTTCCGACCGTCGAGTCGTCCAGATGTCGCTACCGTCTGCGGTTCCGGACCTTGTCAAAAGAAAAGAGAGGACTCGCGTCCTCTCTTACAGCACGAACTTTGTATTGTGCTTACTTCTTCTTGCCAGGGGTAGCCACTGTGCGAGATAGCGCATTGGTCACGAAAAGATTGAGGCTGACGCCTTCTCTTTCAGCGCGATCAACCAATGCCTGGTGCAGCGACTTCGGAAGACGAACGGTGAATTTGCCGCTGTAGCTTGTGAAGTCATCACCACCAACCTTGGCGCGAGCTACCGTACGTACGGCTCTTGCTTTAGGGGCCTTGGCCTTAGGTGCCTTTTTGGCTGGTTTGGCCTTAGCGGCTACTGGTTTTGCTGCTTTTTTCTTTGCTCCGACTGCCTTGCGAGCGGGTTTTTTCGCTCCTGCTTTGGCTTTCTTCACTGCCATTATTTCTCTCCTCGTTATGTGGGATCTTTAGCTAACACATTGCCCAGATTTCCCTGAGCTCTCGTGGTACCTTGGACGCTTGTGTGAGCAAGCATCCCTTTGGACGCCCGGTCAACCATGCGTCCTCAGTAGAAATTGTGTGCGACTTACCACCATCATAGGTGGCATTGTAATTGTACCCGATGATCTATCTTTTACTACCCATTTGGATATATATTTCTGGATTCTCGAACAAGCCACCATCCACAGTTTCGCAAAAACGCCCCACTAGTGGTGCGGCACCAGTTTTGATGGCTGGTATCATCAATGCAAAAGTTAAGGATCGTAACTAACTTGACCGCACAGAATAACGATTTGAGCGTGCTCCTTATCAGACTTAGTGCCCTCGGTGACGTGGTGCATACTCTTCCGGCTGCGTATCGTCTCAAGGAAAAAAGACCTGATGCCAAATTGTCCTGGGTCGTTGAGGCACCATTCGCGGAGCTGTTGCAAAACAATCCTGTAGTCGATGACGTAATTATTTTTCCGAAAAAGACGTTGGCTCAAGAGCTGAGCAACCCTATTCGGTGGCTATCTCCTTCCAGCAACCTGAAGCGATTCCGAGACGAGCTGAAAAGCCGAAACTTCAATGTGGCTATTGATTTCCAGGGGTTATTCAAGAGTGGTGCAATTGCCTGGATGAGTGGTGCTCCGATCCGAATCGGTTTTTCGGAAGGGCGAGAATTTTCCGATTTGCTGATGACTCACAAGTTGGATGTGGGTGACTATTTTTCCTACGACATGCATGTCGTAGAACACAATCTGGCACTCGCTGAGTTTTTCTTAAGAATTACCGGTGGTGCCGATTCAAAAATCGAGCGGGTGAGATTTCCACTTCCGGTACCAACTGAAGAAAGTGTGAAACGCATGCTATCTCTGGTTGGATCTTCCCCGGAAAACGTGCGGGGTGCGTCATCTTCGCACATCGCTACTGATGCGAGTATGGTTGGCGTGCCCGATCCGTTCACGCAACCACATATGGAGCCGAGTACCACATCTGGTGCGGAACCACATCTGGAGTCAGACCATTCTGCGACCAATTCGGCGACGATATCACAAGCCGATGGAGAACAAACCGGCGATTCGACTGTGATATTGCTGCAACCAGATGGACCAGCACCAGATGTGATCCGGACACCACGGGTGGAGCCGTCACGGGAAAACCCTGTCCTGACACCAATTCCGGGGATCAGTGATGGCTCTCGAAATACAGATGTAACCAGTTCCCTCCCAGAGTCGGGTACTCAAACCCCGAGCACAAAAATCGAGGTGCGAACCGCTAGTGGTGTCGCATCGACAAGCGCCAGCGGAGAAGACAGTACCGGACATGAACCACTAGTGGTACTAATTCCCGGCACCACATGGGCTACCAAGATATGGCCACGAGAGAAATGGGCTGAACTGGCCAGGCTTTTGCTTGCTATACGAGACGTACGTATAGTACTGGTTGGAGGACCTGCAGAACGTGAAATGAATCATTATATATATGATCGCGTTTTGCAAAATAAGGATCTCTCAGGGCGCATCGTTGATGCCACCGGTAACACCTCATTGCTCGATCTCGTGGCACTATTCATGATGGCTGACATCGTAGTTGGCGCGGACACTGGGCCTCTCCATATGGCTGCTGCAACGGAGCATCCGTATGTAATCGGTGTATTCGGAAGTACTCCGTGGAAACGCAATGGACCGTATGGTGAGAGAAGCTCAGTCGTGGCTCTCCGCTTGTCATGTCAGCCGTGTTTCGAAAAGCGCTGCCCACTCGATACCATCGCCTGCCTCAAAGACCTTCAACCGCCGCAGGTCTTCTACGAGATCAAGCGCGCTGCGGGTACGTTGCTCGGGTAAGCGATGATCCGGATCCTCCCTGGAGCAGTTCAATCGGTCGCGAGGCGAGCGGAACATCGCGCTGGAGAGGTTGATCGTTCACGTCTAGCTGTTTCGCGACTTACCTTGACGAATGCCATCCGTTTCTCCAAGGCGTTTATTTCGACATCGAAGTGGACTCAGGGACGTACATAGCGGATCCCTCCCAGCGCCTTTGTTCGCGCCCTAGTACTTGACGAACGCTCGCGTTTTTCCTAAGCGCCTCGTTCCAAACTCGAACCAAACTTCGCGATAAACCTCCAGTATTCCTACACGCTCCGAATCATTTCGCCCATTCAGCAAAAGCCCGAATGGCAGCGCCACTGGGGACCTGGGAGCAACCAAAGGGGGCGCCGACAGCCCGACAGCCAACGAAACGACAGCCAACAAAACGACCACGGTCACTTGTACCGTGGTCGTCGAGAAGTTTCCAAACTCTGCGTTAGCCAACAGGGTCACTTGGTCATCCCTTCGGCAAATGCATGAAGTTACTCGGCCACCCACTTGTCTACGCTTCTGGGCCATTCAGGCGAGAGCTCGGCTTCAGAGAAGAAGATTGAAATTTCGCGCTTGGCGCTGTCCGGACCGTCTGATCCGTGTACCACGTTGCGACCGATATCGACGGCGAGATCGCCTCGGATGCTACCGGGATTTGCGCTCGCTGGATTTGTTGCGCCGATTACATTTCTGGCTAGAGCTATGGCGCCCTTGCCTTCCCAAACCATCGCTACGATTGGTCCGGAGGTAATGAAGCCGACCAGTCCATCGAAGAAGGGTTTGCCCTTGTGTTCGCCGTAATGCTCTTCAGCTTTGGCGGAAGAAAGCTTCATGAGCTTCATGCCTACTAATTTGAGCCCACGGCTTTCGAATCTATCGATTACCTTGCCGATCAATCCGCGCTCTACGCCGTCCGGCTTAATTGCTACAAAGGTTCTTTCTACTGACACCGTACATCCTCCCAAATTAATAGCTGAGCCATGTCTTGACAGGTGCCCGAAAGCGGCGCCCTCTCAAGAATCTCTGACAAAATCCGTGAGCGTCCTAACAACGGAGCTCAGTCAGACAATAAGTCTCATACATCGAGGTACCGATCAGGTCAGCTTTATAAGTTTTGCAAAGCGCGGGTCCATGAGACGCTTCGTATCCGCGTCGAATTCAATCTTATACAGCTCTTTATCGCCTTCTCCGATTACTTCGATTACTTTGCCCACACCGAATTTCGCGTGTTGAACTACATCACCGATGACCAGTCGTTCATGATTGCTTGGCGGTGGACCTTGTTGCGGCTCCTGCGGACTGCCGGGGCGGCCTCCGCCCGATCGGTTGTCCGAGTATGCGCGCAATGCTTCTCTTCTTTGATCGTAGCCCGCTCTTCCCGCGTCACGTCCACCATCGGCTCTCTGCCCGTTACGATAAACCTGAGGTCCGGATGGCTTGGGTTGCCGCGCGCCACCGCCCGTGGTGTTTGACCCGCCACCGGCTGGACGCCCTGGAATGTTGCCTCGAGGAGCTCCGGAGTTGTTGGAACTTCTACCTGCGTCACCGCCGTATCGCGAGCCATTGTTGTAGCCGCCGCTAGATCTGGAGGAGTCTCCTCCACCATTCTGGGACGTTCGCGATGAGTTGTTACCGTAGCTTCCGCCGCCGTTCTGCGACGGTCTGGCTGAGTTGCTACCATAGCCGGAACCGCCGCTCTGCGACGGGCGAGATGAGTTATTCCCACCGTAGTCGTTCGACGAACTGCCGCCGTAACCGGAGCTCCTCGATGAACCGCCATAGTTGGAGTTGCCGCTGTAGGCCCTGTCGTTGCCGTAGCGCGATCCGCCCCGGTCGTCATCTCGTGTGGTTTTCGAACTGAACGAGTCATAGCTTTCGTAATCGTCGGATGGCTCTTTATGTCTCGAGTAGCCGTCCTCGTCCGCATAACCCTCTTGATCGGGATAGAATCCGGTGAGTAGACCTGGAGTAATCTCTTTCAAAAAGCGACTTGGAGGAAGCATAGTCGATGAAAATCCGCCAGCACCGACGAAGGTGCGCTTACGCGCTCTTGTGATATAGAGCAGATCTTCGGCTCGCGTGACACCGACGTACATTAGCCGGCGCTCTTCTTCCATCGATGTATCTGAATCGTATGAGCGCGAATGTGGCAGAACGCCCTCTTCCAATCCCATTAGGAATACGACGGGGAATTCGAGACCTTTCGCTGAGTGAAGTGTCATCAGCCTCAACTGATCGCCACCCTCCTCGACCTTATCGAGGTCGCTGACGAGTGAAATGCGAGTCAAGAACGATTCGAGATCAGGCTCATCGGCAATCTGTTCGAATTCTTTTGCGACGGCAATCAATTCTCGAACGTTCTCTATTCTGCCGTAGGCGAGCTCGTCTTTCTGGTTCATGGCGTCATTCTCCAGCATGCGGAGATAGCCGGTGTCTTCCAGAATCATTGTGATCAGCCCCGAGATCGGATCCTCGTATCCGATGGTTTGACCGGACTCTGGATCTTTTTGTTGGGGGCGGCAGCGAGGTTGCCAGCGTGAGAATATCGTATTGCCGAAATTCGACAGTTCGCTGATTGTTTTCGGTGATATGTTGCCGATGCGAAGTGCTTCGAGACAAGCTTCGGCACAAGAGATACCTCGCTCGTCAGCGTACACCTGGAGTCTCTCCAGGGACGTTTTACCGATGCCACGCTTGGGTTGGTTGACCACGCGGTTGAAAGACTGCCCATCCTTAGGGTTGAAGGTGAGCTTGAGATAACAGACCAGGTCCTTGATCTCCTGCCGATCGTAGAACTTGGTTCCACCAACCACGGTGTACGGTATTCCACTTCTGATCAATACTTCTTCTATCGCTCTGCTTTGCGCGTTCGTTCTGTACAAAATCGTGGCGTCGGAATACTTGCGTCCCCGTGCTTGCAATCGCTTCAGTTCTTCAACCACGTAAAACGCTTCGTCTATCTGATCCGAACCTTCGTAGTATTGGGCTTTTCCGCCTTTGCCTCTATTGCAACGCAGCACCTTATCGATTCTCTCGACGTTGTTGCAGATGATACTATTGGCGATATCAAGTATCGTGCTGGTCGAGCGATAGTTTTCCTCGAGCTTGATGATACGGCTGTTGGGAAAGTCATTTTGAAAACCGAGAAAAATACGGTAATCAGCCTTTCTCCAAGAGTAAATCGACTGATCTACATCGCCGACGACCATGAGACTTCGTTCTTTCCATCGTTCGTTGATGGCTGATTCATCCAGCCCTTTGATCGAATTCGCGCAGCCCTGGCTAATTTCGTTCGCTTCCGCGAAAACGTCGCCGAGCAATCGCACGAACTCATATTGCGATCGGTTGGTATCTTGAAACTCGTCGATCATCAGGTGTCGGAATCGGCGCATTAATCGGGCACGCACTTCCGGTCTGGTTCTTACGAGATCTGTGAAGACGTTGATCAAATCGTCGAAATCAAAGGCATTGTTCTGCGCGAGAGCACGTTGATATGATTCAAAAATCTTTGCCAGCTTTATCTCTCGATACGCCTTCGCTTCCTGCGCATAGAGGTTGTATGTATAGCCGTCATTTTTCAATGCCGAAATGGCGTGGCGCATTTCTTTGGCGGGAAATACCTTTTCATCCAGATCGAGTTTTTTCAGTTCTGCCTTCAAGACATTAAGGCTGTCGGTTTCATCATATATGACGAAATTGCTGGACCATTGCCAGCCTTCGGGGGTTCTATATGATTCGATTTCGCGGCGCAGCAGTCGTGCGCACATGCTGTGAAAGGTACCTATCCAGGAGAACTTGAAACGATCGCCCACAATCGTCTCGATGCGGCTCTTCATCTCTTTAGCGGCTTTGTTGGTGAATGTCACCGCCATAATCGAGTCGGCGTCCTGATGAAGCTCCTTAATTAGAAAGGCCACGCGCCGGGTGAGGACGGTAGTCTTACCGGAGCCCGCGCCTGCGACAATCAGAGATGGTCCCCAGCCCTGGCAGACCGCCTCTCTTTGCTCGTCATTGAGGCGAGCTAGAATATCCTTTGCACCCGGATTCTCCGGCGCCATATTGGTTCGCAATGCCTCCAGTCCGCTCAGTTCGTTCATTGATAACCTCTACCCGTTGGTGCCATGCGCTATCCCTGTCTGACCTAGCCTGAGATTGAGCGCGCTACTTTTCGGAGAACGTGATTAGAAGCCATCATCATCTTATTCTGTAACACAGTCGCCGGACTGGCGAGCGCATGAGCGGCAAATGCGCACAAAATTGCAAGGTCCTGTCCGAGCGGAACGCGCGCACTTGACCTCTAGATTGTTTAAGATGCAGGCTCTATCAGCCTCTCCTCTATAAGCGTAGCGTATATATCGCTTCCCAAGCTTGAGTACAAAATTATGGTCGGACGAAAACTGCCAGGTTCAAGAGAACGTTAACTTATTCTTCTCCGGACTTTGGGCATCGTTGATTAAAACTTGTAAACAGCTGCCCGCGTTAGAATTGACCAGCCCTCAAAGATCGGTAAGCTAGAAACGCGCCCTAAAGAATACATTAAAATCTTTCGCGCGCATTCGAGGAAAAACCAGCATGACCGAATCAATTGGCGCCGCCACCATCCCCACCGTAGATGAGCTCGCTCAAGAGCTACTCATCATTCAGCAATCGGGTCCCCGGAAAGTGGCTATCATAGGTACGCGCAACCTGCCGCTCACCCATCAACAGCTTGTCGAGATGTTGAGCTACGCGCTCGTTCTCTCCGGCAATCAAGTTCTAACCAGTGGTGGCGCGAATGGTACCAACATGGCAGTCATTCGTGGCGCTCAACGGGCAAATCCCGACCGCGTCAGTGTGATATTGCCGCAGACCATCGGCCAACAGCCCGGTGAAGTTCAAGATCTTCTAATCGGAATCAAGAATATCGTTGAGTATCCGGAGCGCCGCACCATGACCCTTGCGGACGCGAGTAAAGTCTGCAATCACGAAATCATAGATAAATCCCAACAGATTATCTGTTTCCTTTATCACACCAGCCACACCCTGCTCGAGTCGGTCACTTACGCCAAAGAACGGCGAAAGATTGTAACCAGTTTCTATCTGGATTAAGCTGTTACAGTTACCAATCCCTGGATCTACTGTGACTCAGCAACCGCTTCAAATGCCGGCGACCACCGAAATGTTGGTGGTATGTCTGGTGTCATTCTGTTTTAGCGCCATCCTGTATCCCGGCTATATATCCTGGCTCAAGAAAAAGCAGGTTGAGCAGTACTTGCGTGAGGACGGCCCTGAGAGCCACGCGCACAAAGCTCGCACTCCCACCATTGGGGGCGTTGTTTTTGCTCTGGCAGCAACTGTGGTGACAATCGCAGCCTGGTTGATATTCAGCCCCGGTATTAACCTTGTTGACGGCGCCATTTTGCTGGTCGGGGTCTTGTGTTGCGCTATAGGCTTTGTCGACGACTTCTCCAAGTTCACTCGGAAAAACAACAGAGGCATCTCTGGGTACATTCGTCTGGGCAGCGAGCTCTTTCTGGGTGCAGCACTCGGCGCGCTCTTCTTCGCGGCAAGCCGGGCTGAGCTTTTTCTGCCGTTTTGTGATGCGATAGTGCCCATTCTCGGTGGTGCGGCGAGCACTTCGTCTGCCTCCGGGCTCGGCGTCTGGGTGCCGCCCTGGCCCATATACGTGGCCCTGTCAGCCTTTCTGGTGGCGGCTACGGCCAATTCGATCAACTTACACGATGGCATGGACGGGCTCGCGGCAGGCACCTCCTGTCAGGTCTTTGCCTCGCTCGCTTTGATGTTGCTCGCCACCGGTCAAGTCGGGTATGCCCTGGTGGCGGCCTCTGCGGCCGGAGCCCTATGCGGCTTCTTGCTATTCAACAAAAACCCCGCGCAAATCTTCATGGGGGACACAGGTAGCCTTTTCATCGGCGGTCTGATGGGATCTATCGTGGTTGCCTCCGGTCTTGTCGTCTGGTTCGTACCGCTTGCGCTGGTCTACATTCTAGAAGCGCTGTCAGTCCTGATTCAGGTGATTTGTTTCAAACTGACGAAGCGGCTCGAGGACGAAGAAAAAATGCCGCTTTTCAAGGTGGTGTTGATAAAACTTACAAAACGTCTGCCTGGTGAAGGCAAACGTGTCTTTCGTATGGCGCCTCTTCACCATCATTACGAGGCGGTTTTTGCCGATAAGGGCGTGCCTGAATGGCAGGTTGTGATGGGCTTTTGGTTAGTTCAGTTCGTGCTTTGCGTCGCTACACTTGGCTTGTTTTTTGCCTGCCGAAGCTGAGCGGTGCGTTTCCATGGATTGCCCATCGATCTCACTAGATTTAATATACTCTGATAGAGAAACTTTCCAGATTTCTGTTCTCCCTGGCCCTTACGGAAGCCTTTTGAGTGAATAAAGTTTTGCAGCTGGTCAAGGATTTGGTCTCCCAGGATCGCTGGGATGAGGCCCATTCCGTCCTCGCACGGCACGCCAGGCAGACTCGCAACGATCCGGATGTGGAGTATTATCTCGGCGTTCTTTGCTTCAATATGGGGCGATTCGATGAAGCGGAGAGGCATCTCAAGACCTGCCTATCTATAACTCCGAAAAATGCTGATGCTCATTATCAGCTCGGATTGTGTCTTTTAAAAGAGCGGCGACCGCAGGAAGCCATGCCGGAGTTCCGCGAGTCCTGCGAAGGCAAGGACGGGTTTGCTGTCGGCCACCTGCACTGGGGTCTGGCCCTTGCCGAGATGGGCAAGCTGCCTGGTGCGCTAGGGCAGTTCAAACAGGCGATCAAGTGCAATCCCAAACTGGCGTCGGCGCACTATCAGGCAGGAATTTGCGCCTTTCAACTGGAACAATACGGAGAAGCCTCCGAGCATTTCAAACAAGCCTGCAATGCCGATCCTAAGCTAGCCGAAGCGTTCAATGGGCTCGGAATATCGCTGTGTGCGATGGGCAATATATCCGACGGCGCGTCATGTTTTCAAAAAGCTGTCGAAATCGACAGTCAGTATGCTCTTGCTCACCGCAATTGGGCGCAGGCGCTCGTCCAGATTGGCAAGCAAGAAGAGGCGGTCAAGCACTATCAAGACGCTATTAATTTGGCCCCACAGAGTATGACGGCGGCTGAGCGCGCCCTAATCTACAACGATTGGGGTGTCAATCTCTTTCAGCAGAACATGCTTGACGAAGCTTGCGAAAAATTCCTTCAGGCTGTCGATGTCGATGCGGCGCTCGAGCATGCACGGCTCAATCTCGGTCTGGTCTACATGGCCTTGAAGGAATACGATCGTGCCGCCGAGGTTTTCGAGAAAGGGCTCGATATCAACTATGCCAACGTCGATATGGCGATGTATTGCTCCGTCAATTATCTGCTCACCGGTCGCTTCGACGATGCCCTCGGGCGCTTGAACAAGGTGGTGGCAAGCGGCATTCAGCATTCCGACATCGATCTCTGGATGGGTTTCGCCCACGTCGGTTCCGGGCGTACCGAGCCTGCCGAGAAGTGTTTTGAAAGAGCGCTTGGGCAAAACCCGCGCAGTTTTTTGGCGCTGGATGGATGGGGCTGTGCCCATGCGTTGGCCGGCAATCATCAAGCAGCAGTCGAAAAGTTTCGCGCCTGTGTTCAGATCAACGACGGATATGGTCTCGGACACTTGCATTTGGCTCGCAGTCTGGATGAGCTCGGACAGCCGGATGTTTCGAAACACGAGTTCAGGGAAGCAATTCTTCGTGACCCGCTCTGCATAATTCCGCAAAAAGAGGCTCTGGATAAGCTTCTCGATGCCCACCAGTTTGAATTTGTTATGCAACAGTCGATGAAGCTGCTCGATGTTCTGCCTCATGATGTTGATGCAAAACTGGCTTTAGCCAAAGCTCTACGCGCCCAGAATCGTCTCAATGAGGCGCTGCATCTGGTCCAGGAATTGATCGTAGAGCGTCCCAACAACGGTCCGGCCCGCGTTATCGCCGGACAGATCTTTCTCGTCAAGGGACGTTATCTCGAGGCGGATGAGATGTTCCGCGATGCATCGGAGCTCTATGAAGGTGAAGCCAATCTCTATTATTGCTGGGGAAAAACGCTTGCCTTGCTCGGTTTGCACGACTTCGCCCTGGAGAAGTATCAGCGGGCCTCTGAAATCGATCCGTATGATGGAGATGTCTATGAGGCCTGGGGCGCTACGCTGAAGGCGCTTGGTCGCTTCGCGGAAGCAGCGGAGGTCTATAAGAGAGCGTCACAGTATATCTAGTTATCGGCGTTGGCGAGAATGACGACAACCAATCTGCCTGACACGGCAAAGCTGCACACTCAATCGTCGTCCGAACTTCTCGTCAAGACCGAGCAGCTTTTATTCTTCCGACTTGCCTTTGCTGCGGTCGGTCTCCTTGTCTGTCTCATCCTCTGGCTGTTCAGTCCCGGCGTATTCGACATTGTCGCGCTGGGCGGCTCTTGTGCGCTGGTGATGGCATACACTGCGATTGTATTGGCTCTGGTCGTCACGAAGCGAATCTCGAAGAAGAAGGAGCTCAATAGCGCCAACGCAATATTGGTCGGACTCGACGTGCTTGCTCTGACGCTTATAGTTCATCTCACTTTCGGCGTCGAATCCGATCTGTATGTTTTATACCTGCTTCCGATTCTTCTTTCCAGCTACACGTTCGGAAAGAGAGGGACTTACCTAACCGCTCTTTTGGTCTCGGTTTCATACGTCGGCTTATTGGTTGTGGAAAACTTCGAATCGCTAACCTATCTCTTTCCGAACAAGGATGTCACCATTGCATCGGCTTATGCAAGCAAGTTCTGGAGCCGGATTCTGGCGCGTTCTGTCCTCCTTGTCAGTGTTTCATTTATCTGGGCACGTTTTGTCAGCTACATGTCCGGTCTGGCGCAGCATGGCGAAAATCAGCTTCGTGACCAGCTCGAAGACAATAATCGCATGGTGTCTGAAATCAGATCTCAAGCTCAGCGCGAAGCGTTGATCAATTCAATCAACTCGGCCTTGCGAAGTACCCTGGAGCTGGACCGGATTCTCGTCACCGCTGCCGACGAGTTGGCCACGGCATTAAGTGTTTTTCGGTGTGCGATTGTTTGTAAGCTCGCTGAATCGGATGACGAAATTTTCGTATGTGAGGCAGATCCCGATGGCGAGGCTGGCAGGGCGGGGCAAGTCACCCTCAAGTACTTCGATGCTGATATCTGCGAATTTATTTTGAATATCCGAGCCCGATATGAGAATCGTGCTGATGGTGTATTGATGAAAACCTTTGTTTATTCCGAGCCTTCATTAGAGCCTATCTTCGAACCAATCAAGGAACGGCTGGAAGAGGTGGGTTGGGGATCGCTTATCGTCCAACCAATGATCTATCGCGATCTTTCAAAAGGCGTAATTATCATTGCAGAGATGGACCCGCGCCGTAACTGGTACGCCAACGATCTCGAGCTTATCAAATCCGTTGCCGGTCAGGTTGCTGTCGCCATTGAGCAGGCCGCTCTTATCGAAGAGCTCTCCAAGACCAACGACGATCTGGTCGAGAAAAACATCAATCTCGATACCAAAAACTCAGAGCTAAAATCGATGCAATCGCAGGTGATTCACCAGGAAAAGATGGCATCGTTAGGACGTCTAGTTGCTGGTATCGCGCATGAGCTCAATAATCCGATCAATTTCGTGCATGGCAATCTGCCTTACTTGAAAGAGTATGTCGAAGATCTGAAAAAACTGGTGGACGCGATAGACGGAGTCTCGGACGAGGCTCACGGACGCCTGGTTGAACTGAAGGACGAGGTGCGCTATGACTTCCTCATCACCGATCTAGACAACATCATCGCCGATCTTAATGAAGGTGCCGATCGCATTCGCCACATCATCCGAAATCTAAAAAGCTTCAGTCGGCTTGATGAAGCGGAGCTAAAGGAAGCGATGGTGCATGAAGGAATCGAGTCAACTGCCAAGATTTTGTCGCAGTATTATGGACGTGACAAAATCACTTTGATTAAGAACTTCGGCGAGCTGCCCGCAATCCTCTGTTACCCGGGTCAGCTCAATCAGGTCTGGATGAATCTTCTGTCAAATGCCGCTCAGGCCGTGCATGACAAGGATGACGCCCGAGTCGAGGTCCGGACTGAGGTGGTCGATTCAGAGATCGTTGTGTCGATCAGTGACAATGGGCCTGGAATTAAAGCCGACATTCAGAGTAAAATCTTCGATCCGTTCTTCACGACGAAACCTGTTGGACAAGGGACGGGCCTCGGACTTTCAATTTGCCATTCGATTGTCGGACGGCATGGCGGAAGGATAGAATTGAGGACCAAGCTCAACGAAGGCACAACCTTTACGGTCTTGCTGCCGATGCGAAAGGATCCGTCCGAATTTTTCAGCGCGCAGGGCGAGTCAATTTACGACAAGTACTAAACAGGCGGGAAACGGCGAAATGTCGAGGCGACACCAGATACTGATAGTTGATGATGAAGTAGCCAACTTGCGCCTTTTGCGCCGAGTTCTCGGTAAAGACTACGAAATCTTGGAAGCGACGAGCGGTCAAGAAGGGCTTGATCTCTTGAAGCAGAACAAGGTGAGCCTGATCATCACCGACCAGCGTATGCCGGCCATGACCGGTGTACAGCTCTTGGAGCAGAGTTTGCCTGTCAATCCTGACGCGATGAAGATTCTTTTGACAGGATACACTGATGTCCAGGCTCTCATTGACGCAATCAACGCCGGACATGTCTACAAATACATACCAAAACCATGGGACGCTGACGAGCTCAAACTGACCGTCCGGCGTGCCCTCGAGACTTTCGAACTGAAAGAGCATAACATCAAGCTGATTGAGGAGCTCAGATCAGCTATGTCCGAACTCGAAGAGTTGTCGATGGGAACCATCCGTGCTCTTGCCGACGCTCTTGATGCAAAATGCGATTATACGGCCGGTCACAGTTTGAGAGTCAGCCGTATCGCCTGCCTCATCGGTCGTACACTCGGTCTTCAGGATACCGAGCTTCGTGATATCGAGCTTGGTGGCATACTTCACGATATCGGAAAGATTGGGGTTCCTGAGTCGATTCTCTGGAAGCCGTCCCAACTGACGTCGGAAGAAAGGGAGATCATGCGCAAGCATCCCTCCATAAGTGCTCAGATCATTGGCGAGCTGCGTGGACTGCGGCGCGCTCGGGAGTATGTAAAACACCACCATGAGTATTATGATGGCTCCGGCTATCCGGATGGGCTGAAAGGGGATGATATCCCGCTTGGCGCCCGTATCATTCTGGTCTCAGACGCGTATGACGCCATGACCACCGATCGTCCTTATCGAATCGCTATCGGGCACGATCGTGCGGTCAAGGAGCTTTCCGAAATGGCGGGAACGCAGTTCGACCCGAACGTGGTCAATGCCCTGCTTCAGATCGCCGAGGGTGGTGCGGATGCGTTGAATCGCCGAATCACAACGGATTTCGATGAGACCTTTCTGGGTTTGGGCGTGACCAGCGTCGATGCCCGCGCTACCGGCAAGCACTTTCAAGCAGAGCTAGATCGCAAGGCTCGTCTGATGGCGACCGAATCGCAATAAATCCCACCCTTTGGTTTGCGGTCGATAGATTCATACCGCGATAAGCTTGTCAGCGATTTGCCTTCTGAATTGTGCCGGCTTCTTAGACCGGTGATCTGTGTTTTTCTGCGATTATGCAGTCGAAGACATGATGTGGTGCGATGTCTACACCGAGACCGTCGAACATCG
Organism: Candidatus Obscuribacterales bacterium; assembly: GCA_019746975.1. GTDB lineage: Bacteria > Cyanobacteriota > Vampirovibrionia > Obscuribacterales > Obscuribacteraceae > JADYXR01. The sequence continues at coordinate 20,155 of JAIERK010000134.1, read as the reverse complement.
ATCGGGACCCGTCTTTGCTGTCCCAAACGAAGCGGAATTGAGGGGCTTGCGGCAGAAGCAGATTCGGATCTGTCGGACCGAACAAGGCTACGAGCGGTTGATTAAGACCTACGGTCACGTGCATAGGGGCTGAGTCCACGCATACTATGAGGGCGGCGTCGCTTATCAGCGCGGCTAAATCAGCGAGGTTTTTCGTCCGCCCGTATGCTGATACCAGATATGATGGCGTGGTCAAACCGGCTAGAAGGCATTCGACGATCTCGTTGTCGTCCGGTCCACCCGCGATAATCACGGGCATACGCTCTTGCTGTGGTAGTCCTTCATTGTGTCTCTCAAGCAAAGCTAGCAACTCCAGCCAATTAGCGGTGGACCAGGTTTTTATTATTCCTTTCAGCGTTGCCAATCTGCTGGTGCCAGGGTGAACCAGGATGAATCTGCCTTTTGCGATGCCATTCTCCTGTAAGAATAACTCCATGCGCTGTCGCGAATCCGCCGAGACCTCTACTTCAGGATTTAGCGCCTCTTGTGGTAGCGCTTGTGGTACCACTCCCTGTGTACGCAAAAATCCGATCGCCAGGTCGTGATACATGTGTGCGGCGTACTGCTTGCGATTCAAGGGAACGGGTTCGGTCAGGAGAATGCGACTCAGTTGGTTGGAGTAGTAACCTACCCGAATCGGAATACCGGAGAGGAATAGAAGTGCGGCGACCAGAGGAGAGCTGCCCGAAGATACGACGGCATCGTATCCGCCGCTTTTCACGAGCGCGAGCAGCTCGACGAGATCTTGCATGAGCAGAGGTCGCTTTTTTATATCGAATGTAACTGTACCTGCAATCAGGCTGGTGAGCTGCTCGACCGACTGTGAGCGAGGCTCCAGTAACAGTGTGATGGCGTATTCAGGGCAATACTGTTTGATTGTTCTGAGCGTAGGCAAGAACAGAATCTCATCTCCGATGCCACCGAAGTTGATCGCGAGAAGACGCTTTTGAATGCTTGATTGTTTACCGTTTTTTATCATCACGACAGTTGTCTTATTGTCTTCAAATCTCCAATCAGCCGCTTTCGTCATGGAAGAATGTGATTGGCAGCCGCATGTTCTCAAGTTAACGCCCCGTCTCACATGTCAGGCTGTGCCAGCGGCAACAAAGTATAATAACCGACAGCATCACAGGATCGCATCTTGCCTCCGCGAAATTGGTATCTCCTATTCTTAGTTTGTGGCCTCATCGGTGTGGGGGCCGGGTATCTCTTCACGCTTTTTTATGAGCCCGCGCTTCTGCCGCCCATTTTTCGACTGGGTTCTTTGACGGAACCAAGGAATATTCTTCTTCTCGGGACCGATGTCGTCTATTCTGGCAGAGGCAGGCGTTTGAAAGCCGATCAGCAAGCGTTTACCGGGCGCTCCGATACCATCATGGTGGCGCGTCTGGACCCGTATCGCAACTCTTTTTCGGTGCTTTCTATTCCTCGCGACACATGGGTTCGCATACCGAAACACGGCATGGGCAAGATCAACTCTGCCAATGCGCTTGGTGGTCCTGATTTAGCGAAGGAAACGATTACCAACTTATTGAATATGCCGATCGATCATTACGTTGTTCTCAATGTGAGGGGGCTGGTTGCTCTCGTCGACGAGATTGGCGGTATCACCGTGGATATTCCGAAAAAGATGAAGTATAGCGACGATACGGCGAAGCTCTACATCGACCTCGAGCCCGGTCCACGGAAGCTTAACGGCACACAGTCCATGGGATTCGTGCGTTTTCGTCATGACAGTCTCGGCGATATCGGTCGTGTTCAACGACAGGAGCTTTTTATTCGTGCTGTTCTCGATCGGGCAATGCAGCCTGATTCGTGGACTCATATTCCGAAGTTGCTCGAAATCGCGCAGAACTATATTTATAGTGATATGTCTTACACAGAATTAACCGCCATCGCTGCATTTGTTCGAGCAGTGCCGAAAGCGCATCAGACTCTTGTGATGTTGCCGGGCGGTTTCTCCGGGACAGGCAACTGGTCGGTCGACAAGGCAGACATAAGAAGAATGGTGGCGAAAATTTCGGGTTCGGCATTTCTCGAGTCTGACCGTTCATCGCTACGAGTGACTATTCAAAACGCCAGCTCCGAAAAGCTTTTGGCGCGAAAGCTCTTCCTTTTGCTAAAGAAAAAAGGATATCGCCATCTGATCCTCAAACCGCTGGACGGAAAGCGCCCGGAACCTCTTTCAGTCACTCGTATCATCGCGCAACGTGGAAATCCAGAGGACGCGCAATTGATCATGGATGATCTCGACGATGTTGGCGACATAGTCACCGCTTCGGTTGGCGACATTGAAAGTGCCGTGACAATCATGGTCGGAGATGACGTGCGCGAACTTGTTGCCGGCATCAAGACGAAGTAGCTTCTTCCGCGTTTGCGGTTTTCCACACTGCATGCGAATTTACTGTGATGGGTTCATGCAAATGTTTTGGCGAGCGATGTAAACAGATGTACAGAATAGGTTTTGCAACCTTGATTGAGACCGGCATGGAATCAAGGGTTCGATAGTCAATCGATCACATCTCTTCAAACGAGCGAACACAACCGAATAAGTCAATGGAAAAGCGCTTGGGATGCCAATTTCAGCGCGCCTCGCCTATGGTGTCACATCGACTTTTCGAACGGCTTCGAAAATGCCCATGCGATGCCATTTTTCGAAGAGTTACGTCTTGTAATTTCTTTACACTTGTCAGTATGTGTTTCGATTTGTATATAGGTTGGGCATATAACCTGAGCCCCGATCCAAGTATTTTTTGAAGCAATTGATGGTGGCAGGTCGGCCTCAATGCGATTGAAAAGCCGCATTGGAAGCTGATATCTGTTATTTGTTTGAACAAGTGCTAATCAAAAATGTTGAGACATTATTATGTTTCACTTGGAAACAAGGCTATTCCCATACGATGACGTCTGTCGTAAAGTATGGAAGTCGCTTACAGTGACATTTCGAATCTGGGTTATTTTGAATCCACATTTGAAAATGGGTGGGGCACGAAGTTGGCGCAGGCAATCACGGAAAGGCAGGCAGGCAGCATGATTCATTACGTATATTCAACTCGGGGCGGTTATCTCTACATGGTTGGTCGCTACAACCAGACACCTAAAATGCAGAACAAAGACGAATTTGTTCTCTCTGTTCCAGAAAAGACATCGCAAGCACACATCGACACTCTTGCTCATCGCAAGTTCATGGAGCACCTCAGACGCCCACGTAAAGTGAGCCATGAGCGCCACACGCACAAGGCAGAGAAAGAACTCGCCACCGTATAGTCTGCGACGCTGAAATGAAGGCGTTGTAAAGTGCCGAGACCCACGGTTAATCAGTCTTTTGATTGACTGATATTAAGTTGTGTTAAGCTGTCACTCAATTACGGGTGGCAGCTTTTGTTTTTGACACCGTTATTATTCTTCACGAGATGGGCAATACCCCATTACTTGCGGAGGTTTGCACTTACCAATGAGTCCAAAATGGTGGCGTTATCAGCCATTCAGGGGATCGTAATGCCTATCGAGACTCGTTATGATGCTGAAGTGTTGGCTCATGTTTAGCTGGCTGTCCGTTATCTCTGTCGGACGTTTGATGTGAGGGTGAAGGTATGGGACGTAGAAAAATTAGGTCACAATCGGGTTTTACTCTAATTGAACTTCTGGTTGTGGTTATCATCATCGGTATTCTTGCAGCGATTGCGCTACCAAACTTTATTGGCGCCCAGGATAAAGCTCGGGAAGCCTCGGTGAAAGCCAACATGCGAACTGCTCAGATCGCAGCTGAAGCTTATGCCGTAGACAACGCCGGCTCCTATCCAGGCTCTGTCGATGCACCGTATCAGAGCTATTTCCCTGGTGGGAAGAGCGACGGTACTACAGCGGGCAACCCGCCCGTCAATCCGTTCACCTCCACAGGCGAATGGCCCGCGCTGGGCTCCGTTTCCAGCGTACAGACGGCAAGGGATGCGGCTCCCGCGACCCACAATCCAGGCATCGGCAAAGTTCAATACTCACCGATCACGGCTAGTGGCTCTACCGGCGGGGCGACCTCGTATGCCATCATCGGCGGTAACAAGGACGGAGTCGGTCTGGGTGGAACGACAGCCGGGAAGACCCTGGTCTTGTCCAATCAGTAAAAGCTGAAAATCATCTATATGATGCTTATGGCGTCATTTGAACTTCAACGGGCGGCTTACTCAAGCCGCCCCTTCGTTATTGGGTGAACATGGACAATCTTGTGAGATTTGCAGTCCTGGTGGTGCTAACCGTCGTAATCCAGTTTTCACATCAGAAGACGACGATACTATTGGCTGAGGAAAACCCTTCTGATTTAGCGATCATCCCATCGCCTCAGACCATGAAGCTCGTATCGTTGGGTTATGACCAGCTTCTTGCCGATGTTTTTTGGCTGAACTATGTCGGCTATTTAGGCGACACCGAAGCCAGGCTCAAGGATCACTACGCTCTTTGCGATCGTTACCTGGATCTCATCACCTACCTCGATCCGCAATTCGTGCAGCCATACTGGTTCAGTGCGTTCACTGTTGGTGGCGATCAGTCTCGACCGGAAAGGGCTCGTGAGCTTATCGATCGTGGAATCGATGCCAACCCGAATGACTGGCACATGCCTTTCATTGCTGGTATCAACCAGTATCTGTTTGCCCATGATGAGTCGGCGGCTGCACGTTACTATCGAGTGGCGAGTAAATTTCCAGATGCACCATCTTGGTTGGATGTGCAGGCGACGATTATTGAAACGAAGGCTCCTCGATTAGTTAAGGAGGCCAGTAGTTGGCTCAGTATTTATGAAACTGCCGACGAGCCTCGCGTCAAAGAAAAGGCCCGCGAAAAATCGATCTATCTCTGGGTGCAAGTCTACAAGGTTGCACCGAACGAACTCTTTCGTGATAAAGCCAAGAAGACACTCAAGAGTCTCGGCGTTGATATCGATTCGGTAGTTACCAATGCCAGCCGCAAACGCTGAGCTATTGATGATGTTCGGTAGCGACCTACTCCAGTTACGATCGTTCTCTTTCCCGTTGTTTGGACGTGGAAGTCTCTAATTCATTAGCGCGTTACCAGTATTTTCTGATTCTGGTGCACCGTATTTAGTGCTTAACCGAATGGGCGAATCACCAGATTTGGTGGCAAGTTCTGTTTTTGTCAAAGTTATTAGTTCTAATCTGTGTTCTTCAATCTGCCTGATAGTTTTCGTCAGCACTGATGTGCGGCGATGCCCGCATACCGGGCTATGCCTGCCCGGCGCTTTTGGCGGAGTGGGCGTGAGGGTGTACAATTTTCCTGGCTAAGGGGTGTGAGTAGACCGTGTTCAACAATGTCAGTATTAGAACAAAAGGGATACTTTTGGTCCTGGTCCCACTTATTGCGCAATTGGTTTTTATTTTCCTACTCACTTCGCTTGTGCGTCAGGCTGAATCCCAGATCGAAGAGATCGAAAAAGCCAGAGTCGTAATCGAAAGAGCCAACTATGTCCTGAGAAAAGTGCTCGATGCGACGACGGCTGCCGGTGGATATAGCTATACGGGAAATGTGATGTTTCGCGAGGGTGCGCAGCGGTCTACGAATGAGGCCATGGCGGCCTATAAGAATCTCGCCCGAGACCTGCCCCAAACCACCGACAAGAAAGAGCTTATTGCCGAGACTACCAATCTGACGAAAAGTTGGCAGCGGGTTGTCAACGGATTTGTGAAAAAGATCGAAGAAGGAGACACTTCGTTCCTCAACGATGTGCAATCTTTTTACCGAGCAGGTGTGGTCGTCGGCAGGCTCGGCAGTAATTTCGATACTTTATTGGGTGAGCAGCATAAGCTGACCGAGCAGAGTGCCAGCCTAAAAGCGACGAGCAAGAAGCGTGTGTTGACTTTGCTCTGGCTCGGGCTGGTGGCAAACATCTCGATCACCATTGCGCTCTCACTGTTCTTCTCGCGCCAGATCGCCAACCGTCTTTCGGTGCTAATGAAGAAGAGCTCGAATCTGGCTAAGGGGGTTCCTATCGGTCAGCCGCTTGGTGGCAAAGACGAAATCGCAAGGCTAGATAAGGTTTTCCACGATATGGTCTCGAGTCTGGAAGAGGCTCACCGTAAGCGAGCCGAATTCGTGTCGGTCGTCAGTCATGAGCTCAAAAGTCCACTTACTGCTGCTCATGGAACCATCTCGCTTTTTCAGGAAGGCGCCTTCGGGGAAGTCTCCGAAAAGGGTGAGCGGCGGCTCAGAGCTTTGGCTGCCGATTTGAGTCGGCTGATCGTGCTGATTAATGAACTTCTCGATGCAGAACGATTGGAATCGGGTCAATTTGATTTGCACATCGGTAAGGTCGATCTTGCCAGGGTCTTCGATCGCGCTGACATATCGGTGGGCAATCTAGCCGAGATGAAAGATATTCACATCGTCATTCCGGAAGAGTGTCGGATATCTGTTGAGGCAGATGAAGATCGGCTCGTGCAGGTCATGATCAATCTACTTTCTAACGCGATCAAATTCTCCCCGGCCAACTCGTCGATAGAGATTTACCTCTCGCTCGAGCGCTCTGGATTCGTCACCATAGTGGTGGCAGACCATGGATATGGTATTCCCGAAGAGAAGTTAGAGAAAATATTCGAGCGCTATACGAGGGTCAGGAGAGAAACCGTTGTTGACGAAGGCGGCTCGGGTCTGGGGCTGTTTATCTCAAAGGCATTGATTGACGCAATGAGTGGCACTATCCGGGCGGAGAGCGATACTACCGGCAGCCGCTTCTACGTCGAGCTTCCCGCCGTGCTACCATTGTCTTCCGGGGAGTAGTTGGCTCATGACGAAGATATTACTGGCGGAGGACGACAATAGCCTGGGATCCACCATTGTTGATTGGCTCGAGCTCGAAAAATATTTCGTAGACTGGGAGCGCGACGGTGATATGGTTCTGCAGCTGCTTAAGTCCTATGAATATGATGTCATCATACTGGACTGGGAGCTGCCTAAAATGTCCGGGATCGAGATTTGCCGGGCTTATCGCCAGCGCGGCGGCCTTGCGCCGATTCTATTTCTGACACAACGCAGTACGATCACAGACAAAGAGAGTGGTTTTACCGCCGGTGCCGACGATTATCTTCCGAAGCCCTTTTTGATGAAGGAGCTGTCGTTGCGTCTGAAGGCGCTGCTCAGGCGCCCACCGCAGATCGTGGAGCCTATAGTGACCTGCGGATATCTCGAGTTGCATCTAGAGACGCATAAGTTTTTCAGTGAAGGAAAAGAGATAAAGCTCTCCCCAATCGAATTTGCATTGATGGAATTTTTCATGAAAAACCCTGGTACTGTATTCAGTGCCGAGGCGATCTTAGATCGAGTATGGCCATCTTCTTCGACGCGCTCGCCGGAGACATTGCGAACGTGCTTTCGTCGGCTGAGGCAGAAGATCGACATTGATGGCAGGGAGACACCGATTCAAAACGTTCATGGTATCGGATACAAATTCGAGCTGCCTTAATGTGGCAAGCGGAACCCAAGCAGTTCCAATCGGACTGAGCAGCTCCAACCGGAACTCACAACGGAATATCTCCGAAGGGATTACTTATCTCGCCTGTTGTTATCCTGCACTTCGGCAGCTGTTTGCGAAGTGCGTTGACTCCCTTTTTCGTGATCTTGTTGCACCCAGTGAGGCGCAAGTCGATGAGCGACTTCAGTTTTGCAAGCTCCACGAGTGAGGTATCAGTTATCGGATTAGCTTCCAACCCAAGGACCCGAAGTTTCTGACAGTCAACCAATTCTTTGATGACATCATCGTTAACTCCAGTCCGTTTTAAGTACAGGGCTTCGAGAGTCTTGCAGTTCTTTAGCTCAGCTGCGTCACTTGGGCTGATATTCGTGTTCTCTGCATAATGAAGGACCCTCAACTTCGGAGTTTTTGCCAGATTCTTAAGCGATGCTCCGGTGAGATGTGCTCCGATCGCTTTTAACTCCAGCAGATTACTCATTTTTGCGATATCTTTCGAGCATTGGTCTGTTGTGTCGGTGTCGCTGATGCTAAGCAATGCTAGCGCTGGCAGATTCACTAGTTTGCTCACGCCTTGATTGTCGAATTTGCAACGGGATACATCAAGAAAGTGAAGATCCCTTAACTTCGCAAGTGAGCGACCGGCCTCTCCGGTTATCTCGCTACCTGAGAGCGTGAGCTCCTCCAAGGGTAAATTTTCCAGATAAACCAGCCATGAATCTTCGACTGTGCAGTCGCTCAAATTCAATACGCGGAGTTTTTTCATTTTGGCAAATTGCTTGAAGCCTGCTTCGGAAAACTCGAGGTTGCTGTACCTTTTCGAAATCACATCAGGGTCTCGTTCTGCTTCCTTGACGAGCAGGAGATCGCATTCGTTCTGCTCGGGTTTCCAGGCATTAGGTGCGCTTTGCGCGACTTTTACTTCGGTGACTGATTTTACGTGAGTGTCGGATTGATCGATGATTTTCAGAGTCGTGTAAACGAGAGCAATTAGAATGAAGACAGTAATAATGGTCAGAATCCAGAAGTCATACCGGCCGGCACAGCTTCTGCGATTATGGAGATTACCTGGTGATCTCTTTCTCGGCATGGTGCCTATTGCACCATCAGTGACACAGAATGATCCTGCGAAATGTAGAGCTGCTCGATTTTTTGCAAGTCATCCAGCAGTTGTGTTGCTGTTTGATAGCGCTCTTGTTTGGTCTTCGCCAGGCAGGACAATAGAATTCTCTTCAAGAAATCGTTGATCTCCGGGTTGTCTCCTTCGACAGTAAATTTTGGCGGCTCCGAAGCGCAGTGTTGAAAGATTACATCAATAGGATCCGTGCCTGTGTAAGGCGGTCTGTTAGAGAGCAGTTCGAACAAGACGCAACCGAGCGAATAAATATCGGCCTGGTGATCGACTGCTTCTCCGCGGCACTGCTCCGGGCTCATATAGGCAGGACTGCCGAACACTTCACCGGTTACGGTAATCTTCGCAAGGCGCTCTTCTTGTCGATTCGGCTTTGCCAGCCCGAAGTCGACGATCTTTACAGTGAAAGTATCGTCGATGTCGCCAAGCATCATGAGATTGTTGGGTTTGAGATCACGGTGGATGATTCCTTTGTTGTGTGCATGGCATAGACCAGTGGTAGCCTGGATAATGATATCCAGTGCGATACCTGTGGAAAGCGCCCCATGAGCTTCCAGTGTTTCGGCGAGGCTTTTGCCCTCTAGAAATTCCATCACCAGATATGGTTGCCCCTGCTCCCCGGTACCGAAATCCGAGATCTTGATTATGTTGGGATGCGAGAGCGCTGCGGTCGACATGGCTTCCTGCTGAAACCGCCGCATGACAAGCTGTCTTCCCACCATGTGAGGAAATAGCATCTTGACGGCCACTGTTTTATCCAACAAACAATGATTGGCTTTGTAGACGACACCAGATCCGCCGCCACCGACCAGCTCGACCAGCTCATATTTGCCATCGAGAATCATGCCGAGGAATGGGTCGAGAACTTCCTCTTCGTCCTCGTGCCCGTAAGTGTGTTGAGCAAGAGCAAGTGCCAGATCGGGAAAGTTGGATTCCTGCAGTTGAGGCGTCTCAATTCCGAGTTTGTTCCGCAGGCGTCGCAATGTCGCATTCAGTAATTCAAAACTGGCCTTAGGGTCGTCAGGCCAGACAGCTGCTACCACCTTGGAGATTTTGTGAGGAGGCTCACTATTCATGAGCAATTCAATCAATTCAAATTCTTTCGGTTGCAGCGATATCTGTCGCCCATCTTTTGTTGCTCGAAAGCTGGACTTGTCCAGCTCGATCGGGCCATTTTGCGTCGGCTGCGCACTATGGGTAGTGGCAGGCATCGCGGACCCCATCGTTCGTCTGAGGAGTGCGACGATACGCAAATTGAGCTCTTGCATGTTGAAGGGCTTGGTCAGGTAGTCGTCGGCACCTTCGGTGAATCCACGCTGTTTATCAGTAATAGAATGCTTGCCTGTGAGCATTAACACCGGCGTATTGCTGCCGGCGGCGCGCACCTGCCGCAATAACTCGATGCCGGTTACTTCGGGAAGATCCCAATCCAAAATTATCAAATCAAAAGACTCACTCCTGAGCAGCTCGCTTGCTTCTCCGCCGTTGTGAATTGCCTCGGCGTCGTGATCTTGAAACTCTAGATAAGAGCGGATGAGGACCGCCAGGTCCACCTTGTCTTCTACTATCAGAATTTTAGCCATATCATGCCAGATTAGCAGGGAATGCTCCTCTGAAACAATACGAGCCTTTCAAACCCCTGGCGCGAAATGGTGGATTTCAGGCGATTCTAAGAGGCTCTACAATGTTATATAAAATGTCGCATTGTTCGATTCTGCTTGGCAATATGTCGGGAAATGAGGGACAATGCAGAGCTGCGTCGGCAAATGAAAAGGGATCCAGAGATCGGTGTCTGACAAAACGGACCTGCAATCGACCAATATAGACTCGCTCCAGGAAGCAATCCTTCGTGCGAGCAGTGAGACCGAGGTTCAAAAGGAGCCCAGTCGTTTAAGAAAGGCTTTGCGAATGTGGTACAGACCATTTGTACTGGCTCACCGCATACCGGTCTTCAAGCGAGTTTGGCTCTGGGTGGCCGTGATGGCTGTCTACACCTTACTTGTGGACTGGATTGCCGAGGAGAACTTCCCGGCGCATGCATTCAAGGAGTTCGGAACGGTCTCGTCTAGTGGCATAATTCTCGGATTACTTCTAGTATTCCGCACCAACTCGGCATACGAGCGCTGGTGGGAGGGGCGAAAGCTCTGGGGTCAACTGGTCAACGACTCGCGCAATCTCTGCTTGAAGATTCGCTCCATTGACGCGATTCGACCGGCGGAGCGTATCCGCTTCGGCGAGTTGGTAATCTCATTTTCATACGCCCTCAAGCACCGACTGCGCAACACGGTGCCGAGCAAGCCTCTGCCAGGCCTCGGCAACATGACGGAGCTGGAAGCGAGCAACATTCCTGTTCATGTGGCCAGTCAGATATTCGATCTACTAATGCGTTGGCGAAAGGAGGGGCAGATTGATGGGCTTTTGGCTTTGCAACTTGATTCGCATGCTCAGGCTTTCATGAATATCTGCGGCTCCTGTGAGCGTATCAAAAACAGCCCCATCGCCATATCCTACAGGGCATTTATGCGGCAGGGTATTGCGCTAAACCTGCTTTCCATGCCCTGGTACCTGTCTCAGCAATTCGAAGTCTGGTGGTGTTTGCCCCTGGTTCTTATCTCCACGTACTTCCTCGTGGGTATCGAGTTGATTGCGGAGGATGTCGAAGATCCTTTCGGCTTTGACGGTGATGATCTACCTCTAGATAACATCTGCGCCGGCATCAAGGAGACTGTCGGTCAGATTCTCAATGTCAACAATGACAGCGAGTTTACACGTTCGATGGATCTACCTCGATTTGACTTCTTGAAAGAGAAATAGTGTTGGTCGAATCCTAGTTGAGTTCGGAAAACAGAATGTCGCATTCACAACAATCGCATCTGTTCAAAGCCTTCAGCCGCGATGGCAAAGTTAAGCGCTCTGAGCTTCTTGTGTTGTTCGAACGGGCCGGAATTCTATCAGATGATCCAAGAGCGCGACGACTTCTTTCACTTCTTTCCGCTCAGAATGAAGAGCTGTCTGATGCCGAGTTTCAGTCGATCGTAGAGACTTCCCCGGCACTCGCCGAACAGGTTCTGGGCGGCAGTCTGGTGATTCCGCAGTTCGCGCAGTTCTCCGCCGAGCTCACGAAAATCTTTGAAGAAGTTACCGAGCTCAGACAGGGTAAATTGCCCTCTTATATACCGCAATTGGAGCGTGTCGACCCCGAGAAATTCGCAGTCTCTGTCTGCACCATTGACGGGCAGCGTTTTTCGCACGGTGATAGCGATGACTATTTTTGCGTGCAGTCGTGCTCGAAGCCGTTGACCTACTGCATCGCCCTGGAAGAAGTGGGAGAGCAGGAGCTGCACAAATACGTCGGGAGAGAGCCCAGTGGCAAAACTTTCAACGAGCTGACGCTCAACTCCTGGGGGCTGCCTCACAATCCGATGATCAACGCGGGTGCCATCATGTGTGGTGCCCTTGTAAAGCGTAAAACGGCCTCCGATCGCTTTGACTTCGTTATGGAGAAGTGGAAAGAAGCCGCAGGTGGAGCGAAGATTGGGTTCAACAATGCAATTTACCTGTCCGAGCGTCAGACCGCTGACCGAAATTTCGCGCTCGGCTATTTTATGAAGGAGAAGAGAGCATTCCCACCGGATACGGAGTTGTTGGATGTGCTCGAATTTTACTTCCAGTGCTGTTCCATCGACACGACGACACGGGCTATGTCCGTGATTGCAGCCACCCTGGCTAATGGTGGCACCTGTCCGTTGACCGGAATTCAGGTGTTCCGTCCGGATCACGTGAAGAACTGTCTTTCGTTGATGCTTTCTTGCGGAATGTATGATTTCTCCGGCGAGTTCGCTTTTGCTGTCGGCATTCCTGCTAAAAGCGGCGTCTCTGGAGCGATACTACTAGTGGTGCCTAATGTCTGCGGAGTGGCAGTCTGGTCTCCGCGATTAGATGAGCTCGGCAATAGCGTCAGGGGAGTTGAGTTCAGCAAACAGCTCGTATCTAAATTCAAATTCCATACGTTCGACAGTATGGTCGGGCTGCTCGACAGCAGGATCGATCCGAGGCGCGATCCCTATGAGTCGCGTCTGACTGGAACATATGCTTTTCTGTGGGCTGCATGCCAGGGCGATGTCGCCGAGATGCGCCGTCTTGTCGCCAAAGGCGTGAGCGCGACGGCTCAAGACTATGACGGTCGGACTGCGTTGCACCTTGCTGCCAGTGAAAGTCAGATCGAAGCGCTTCGATATCTCCTGGGGCTCGATGTTGATGTCAACGCGCTCGATCGTTGGCAAAATACACCGCTGGATGACGCCGCGCGCAGCAAGAATCAGGAAGTAATTTTGATCTTGCAAGAGCACGGTGCAAATTCCGGCACGAAAAATAATGCCAAGAAAGGAAATTAGCGAGCCTGAGCGAGTCTGGATTTAATCCATAAAATCGTCTCCGGATCATTTGCTGTAAAACGGTGGTTAAAAATCCGGAGCAACTTTCTACTTTCGTGAAAAATCCGGTAGAGGTCTTATCCGAAATGTTAGATTGGATTTGTAGGTCTCAACCGGAGGCAAGCATATTGCAGGACTCGGTGGACAATAAGCTCGTAAAACTCGTTGCTGCCGACTATGAAGACCCGGCGCCTGCGCCTCCTACACCGGAGGCCGCGCCTTCTGCTCCGACCGACTCGAAGGAGGTTGGGGTGTCTACTGTGATGAACTTTTCCGATAGGGCCTTAGCTGAAGCTGTCATCAAAAAGCTTTCTACCGATGAGTTTCTCCAGGTCATGGAGGGATCGTCGGCCGACGAATTAAATTGTCTGTTGAAGACGCTGGATGCGAAGTCGGCGCCAACCGAACCGTCATCCCAGAAGGGGTTTTTGAAAGCCTTGTTCGAAGGTCCTACGAAGTCGACTACCTTCGACATCATCGGTTGGTGGGAGGCTCGCAGGCTTCCGTACAACATACTCGTCGGGATCGCTGGAATTGTGACTCTACTTGTCTGGGACATCTTCCGCGTAGCCAATCTGAGCTCACTTATCTGGCCTGCGATTGCCTATGGCATTATCGCGAATGTTTGTTATACATCAGGATGGATGGCTGAGCTTCTCGCCAGACGACTTTTCAAAGAGAAGGCCGAGCATTTTGGACCGATTCTTTTTGCAATCGGTCTTCTATTTTCGATGTTGATTACATTTGGTCCCAGTTGTTTGGTTGTTCTATCTGTGCACTTATAGCTATCGGCTCTGTGTGAATCGAATCCGGTGCGTCTGCGGCTTTTCATCAGTTTTTGTTAAGAGAGTAAAATGGTTTGGCAGGAGCAATAGCAAGAGAGAGTTAATCGCCATGGACCAGCAGAAAGAGCGATTGGTTGATCGAATTCGCAATCTTCTTCGCGAAAATCCGCAACCAAAACCGGTACAACCGGACGAGTTGACCTTGACTCGTGGCGAACTGGGCACGACTCTGAGGAGAATCAAACGCAATCAGGAAGCCTTGCAGACAGCTGTTGCCGGCGCTCGGGAGCGATCGGAGACCAGCAAGTTCCGATTTACGAAGCTGCAGGATTTTGGGAAAGGCTCTTTAGCTTATTCTTCGCTGCAAGAAGGGTTGCAGTATTTTATGCATGATCTGGGCTATGTCGCTTACCGGCAGTTGAGAGACAGCAAGGATTCGGTTGTAGTGCTTTCGGATCCGTTGTGTCCGGCTGCACAGAAGAAAGTATTTCTCGAACGGTTTCTCGAATTCAAAAAGGATCCGGTGTTTCTTCATATCGATCACGACACTGCTCAGTTGCTCAACGAGATTGGTTTTACTGTCAATGAGCTTGGTGTAGAGACGATCATCGATATACAGGATTTCGACCTGGTTGGTAATAAGAAGCAGCAGCTCAGGCAGGCTCGCAACAATGCCAGAAAGGATGGACTCACCATTGTCGAGCTAGAATCAGTCGACAATGCCACCATTCGAGCCTTCAAGAAAATTGGAGACGATTGGTTGAGAGAGAAAGTTACCTCCGATCAGGAGATGCGATTCATTGTTCGTCCGTTGATTTATGTAGACGAGATGGATGTACGCAAGTTCGTCGCGAAGCTCGGTGACGAAATCGTCGGGTTCGTCGTCTTCGATCCAATGTATGAAAAGGGGCAGGTAATAGGTTACATCGCCAATCATCTGCGCACCAACCTGAAGCGTACGTATTCAGTCGTCGATTACATTATTCTGGAGGCGCTGGAAAAGTTCAGAGCCGAAGGCAAGCGCGAGTTGTCGCTTGGCCTATCGCCCCTTGCGAAGGTTGATGACACGGGCGAGTTCAAGCACAGCAAGCTCCTGGAAGCGCATTTCAAATATGCCTTCGAGAAAGCGAACTATCTGTACAACTTCAAGAATTTGGCTCACCATAAGCTTAAATACAGACCAGGCATGAAGGGGGCTCGCGAAGAAAAGGTGTATTGCGCGATGAGGGTGCGATTCTTTCTTGTTCGCATGAACTCTGTCTACACCGTCCTTGGTCTCAAACCATTGCCTCTGGCAATCGCCACCCATGTAAAGTCGCAAGTGGCAGGCTGGATCGATACAAAGTTCAAACGATGTCTCGACAGCGGCCATTGCGAGGCTCACGAGCATGATACTGCCAGCGGTGCTGCGCGTGCGAAGGATGACTTGTCCGGACAATCAGGAAAGACCAAAGCCAGTGGTGGAAAGTCTGACAAACTTGAATCTTGTCAGCCCGATCACTCGCATGAGCACAAAAAATCGTGAGAGCCGAGCGGGTCATGCGGTTGGAAGATGGGCGCAGTCTCGGCTATGCCGAATATGGTGACGCCTCCGGGAAGCCGCTTCTCTACTTCCATGGCGGAATAAGCTGCCGACTGGATATTGCCTTTGCGGAAAAGCAGTTTTCAACGAGAGGGTTGCGTGTTATTGCACCAGATCGACCTGGAATCGGCCTGTCCGATCGGCAACCCAATCGAACGTTATTGCACTGGACCAAGGATGTAGAGCAGTTGCTGTCCAACCTTAATCTCAGCCAGGTTCCGGTCTTCGGCTGGTCGCTTGGATCTGCATATGTTTTCCCCTGCACCTATGCCATGCCCCATCTTTTTTCTCGAAGTGTCACCGTGGGTAGTTGCGCTGTTTTTGACTCACCGCAATATGTCGCGCAACTCGGCCTGGCGATCGATCGCTTCATAATCCGCTGTCCAAGTTCGTTGCGTTGGCTTTTGAAAACTGTATTGTACATCTCCGGCAAAGCACCACCTGATTTTTTGAAACGCGAGGCGGAGAATGAAGTGGCTGAATCGCCAGGCGATCTAGAGGTGATGCGCTCCCTGTCTAAGGCGCAAGTCACTGATTTCCTTTATGGTAGTTTAAAACAAGGACCCGACGGTGTGATTGATGATTACTGGGCAGTAAGAGAGCCCTGGGGCTATGCGGTCGAAGAGATAAAGGTGCCCACCGTTTTGTTTCATGGCGAGGAGGACAGGCTCGCCCCGGTGTGTGGATCGCAGTGGTTGCAGGCTCGTATTCCTGGCTGCGAGCTCAAAATGGTGCCTCGTGCCGGGCACTTTCTCATGCATCGCTATTTGGATCAGGTGTTGGATGCCCTTGTCTGTTAGTCGTCTTCGACCGTCATTAGCGAACGTTCAAACGACCGTTATGTACGGCCGTCGTTACGACCATGATCGTGGCTTATTTTCGCGAACAGCTTTCTCTTGAGTGCGAGAGCGAGAATGGAGGAGCGGCGTCGCAGCTATTTATTTTTATGGAGGAGCGTGGGCGCTGGAGCCGGTCAACGGCGCCTCCATAGTTCCGACGGTGCAGGCAGCAATTTCATTCTTTGTGAAGTGTATTTCGACATCGGAAAACACCTTTCGATGTGTTTAGATGACCCTCGCCCAGCCAGTTGTACCGTCCTTTACACTTGACGAACGCGCCGGTTTTTCCCACAGAGCCGCGTGCAAATTATTTGCGAATTCGGGAGGCATTTTGGCGGACACCAGTTCACTCTTTGTATGCGTTGTGAAGCTGTCCACAAGCTGCTTCTATGTCGGTGCCGCGCTCTAATCGAATGGTCACGGTTTTCCCGCTGCCCTCGGCGAGTCTCTTGAATCTTACTTGCGCGTCTCGACTTGGTCTGTCGTAGAGCGCTGCTCCATCCTCCGCGAAGGTCGGGTTGTATGGAATGAGATTAATATTGCAGTGCAGGTCGCGGACGAGATCAGCGAGTTGCCGAGCCTGTTCTTCCGAATCGGTAACGTCTTTGAGCAAGACGTATTCAATCGTCACTCGGCGTTTGGTCTTTTCGACGTACTGCTTGAGCGATTTGATAAGCTCCGGAATGGGATATTTCCGCGTGATCGGCACCACTTCTTCTCGCGTTTGCTTGTCCGGCGCGTGGAGAGACAATGCCAGCGTCACCGGTAGGTTTTCGTCGCGCAACTGTTCGATACCGGGAATGATGCCTGAAGTCGATACGGTGATATGACGACCGCCGATTCCGACTGAGTGAATCATGGTGTCTATAGAATCTATCACGTGTTCCGTATTGAGCAGCGGTTCTCCCTGACCCATATAGACCAGGTTGGCGACACGTTTTCCCGATTCTCGCTGAATTGAAAGGACCTGGTCGACAATTTCTTGTGCGCTCAGATTGCGCATAAAACCTAGATAGCCGGTTGCGCAGAAGGTGCAGCCGACAGCGCAGCCGACCTGACTGCTGACGCAAGCCGAGAGGGTATCGCGGTCCTGAAAACACATGAGGACGGATTCGACCAGCTTTCCGTCAGGAAGACGGAAAAGATACTTGCGGGTGCCGTCTCTGCTGACCTTCAGTGTTGCAATTTCGAGGGCTGAGAGGCAAGCCACCTCATTTAGCTTGTTCCTGAGGTCGGCGGATAAATTGGTCATCTCATCGAAGGACTTGACCCACTTCGCGTAAATCCAACTGTGGATTTGATCGGCTCGAAATGCAGGCTCTCCAAGGCTTTTCATGAATTGCTTCAGCTCGGATAGCGATAGTCCCGACAGCGCAATCTTACCCTCCCTGTCCCGGAGCGGCTCTTTCAATGGTCTGTCGTCGGCTGTCTCTGCCAAAATGACCGCCTGTCCTTGTTGGACGGTAAACCGTGAACGGTTCATCGCCCTGATTATCACTGTTTCATGATACGTCACGTCGGTCGTTTCCGTTCGTTCTGTTGCGCTTCGTTACTGCGCAAACCCTGGAGGGCCCTCGCCCTTTTGCTTCATGAGTGGATGAATACGGTTTATGCCATAAATTGAATAAGATGAAGTGTTAAAATTAAGCCTTCTTTTTCTGAATCTTTTTAGTGCCTACGGCTTGTGCCCGATTAATGCGCGCTAAGATACGCTTTGATGAGCAGTCTAGCTCGTCGAACAAGACCTTCGGGGGTAACCATTGCAATGGATTGGGATGAACGGGGACGACAGTGGCTACGCGGGCTCTTCGGAGACACTAACGAGCGCCGGCTCAAGCATTTGCAGCCCTTTGTCGAGCGTGCCAACATGCTTGAACCCGAGATACAGAAGCTCAGCGGTGATGATCTCAAAGGCAAAACCGTTGAATTCCGAACCAAGATTGACAACGCTCTGAGAGACGTTGCTGACATCAAGCTCATTCCGGATGACGCGCCGAAGATGCCCGGGCGCTACCGCACGCAGAAGGACAAGGTCTTGTCCGAAGTGTTGGAAGAGTTGATGCCGGAAGCTTTTGCTGTTGTTCGTGAGACAGGAAAGCGTTTGCTTGGCATGCGACACTTTGACGTGCAGCTCATCGGCGGAGCGGCCCTTCATTTCAACAAAATTGCCGAGATGCGAACCGGTGAGGGAAAAACGCTGGTCGCCACTTTGCCTACATACCTCAATGCCTTGTCGGGACGAGGTGTGCACGTAGTCACGGTCAACGACTACCTGGCTCGTCGCGACTCCGAGTGGATGGGTATCATTTATCGCTATCTTGGTCTGACCACCGGTCTGGTTTACTCACATCAACCCGATTGGGAAAAGCAGGCCGCGTATAGAACCGATATCACATATGGTACCAATCACGAATTCGGCTTCGACTACCTGCGCGATAATATGCGCACCAGTTTGGAAGAACTAGTTCAGCGTCCGTATTACTTCGCCATCGTCGATGAAGTCGACAACATTTTGATCGACGAAGCTCGTACGCCATTGATTATATCGGGCGCTCCGGCCGAGTCATATACGGAAATCTACAAACGCATGGCGCAAGTGGCGCCATTGATGGAAAAGGGCCGAGACAAAGACGATGAGGATTGCGATTACTTCGTAGATGAGAAGGCGCGCAACGTGTTGATCTCAGAGCGGGGCGTAATCAACGCTGAAAAGCTACTCGGCGTCAACGACCTGTTCGACATGCACTTCAATTTCCATCACTACCTGGTTCAGTCCTTGAAAGCCAAGGAGCTATTCCAGATCGACAAGGAGTACGTGATCAGGCAGAACGAGCGAGGAGAGCTCGAAGTAGTAATCGTCGACGAATTCACCGGTCGAATGATGGTGGGTAGGCGCTGGAGCGATGGCCTGCACCAGGCCGTCGAAGCGAAAGAGAACGTGCCTATTCAGGAAGAGACGATGACGTATGCGTCAATCACTTATCAAAATCTTTTCCGACTCTATCCGAAGCTTGCCGGAATGACCGGTACTGCGATGACGGAAGCGGCCGAGTTCAATAAGATCTACAACCTCGATGTGGTGGCTATTCCGACCAACAGGCACTCGATTCGCTCCGATAGTTCCGATGTTATTTACAAGACCGAGCGTCAGAAGTACTACTCCGCTATCGAAGAGATCGTGGAGATGCACCAGCAAGGTCGACCAGTGCTTGTAGGAACCGTCAGCATCGAAAAATCCGAGCTGATTTCGGACCTGCTTTCGAAGCCTCAGAAGATGAGCGAATACCTGGTCAACAAAATCACCAAGGCTGTCGATTACATTAAGAGTCGCAATCTCTCGGGCGATTCGATCGAAGCCTTGAAGAAGATTTTCGATCGGCCGGGTGCAATTGATTCGGAGAAGCTCGAGCCTGTGATCAAGCAGGTTGAGAAAGAGTTTCCGAAAAAACATGAGGAGCTCATCGAGCGTCTTTACTCGATTCATGTCACGGCTCAGGTCGTGCAGGCGATACGGAAGGGTGTTCCGCACCATGTTCTCAACGCCAAGCATCACGAGAAGGAGGCCATGATCATCGCCCAGGCGGGACGAAAAGGCGCCGTCACAGTGGCGACCAACATGGCTGGTCGAGGAACCGACATTTTGCTCGGTGGCAATCCAGAGTACATGGCGAAGGAGCAGTTGAAGAAGAACGACACGCTCGATGTCGAATCCGAGGAGTATCGCGAAAAGCTAGACGCTCTGACAAAACAGAACAAACAGCTTACCGACGTAGAACACGACGATGTAGTTCGTCTCGGTGGACTACACATTATCGGCACGGAGCGCCACGAGTCCCGCCGGATTGATAACCAATAGCGAGGACGATCGGGA
>JAIERK010000080.1 GCA_019746975.1 Candidatus Obscuribacterales bacterium | reverse complement strand
TCGAAGGTCGCAGTAGCCCCCGGTGCGTTGGAGAATGAGCGCGGGGAGCTCTTGGTAAAAATTATGGATGCCCAGAAGCAGGGGATAAACATAGTTGCATACCTCACTGCCTGTAAAGATATCGAGGGTCTTGTCAAAGCAGGATCTTCGACTGAAGTCATACGGACAAGAATTGATTCAATTGAACGCAGTCTCAACGATCAACTGTCGAGAAAAGAGGTCTTGAAAAATAAAGGTCCAACTCCAATGGACAAGCGTCATCCAAAGATTCTAGCTCCCGGTCAGGTTGTGCCACCCGAGTGGAGATGGCAACCTCACTACTAACGTGTTGGTTGCATTTTGTTGATTTAATTAGTCTCTTTTGATCGTTCAGACTATCGCGCACAACAGCCAGAGCTATAGTCAGCCCTTGCCGACTGAGTTGCTCCGCGAGTTTTAGATCATTTTGCGAAATTGCGATATGAGCACGTAAGAGCAATGTGCTACTGAGGAGTACCTTTTCTTTCCTTGACGTCTAAAAGCTTTGCGGCACCATTCAACTTGTTCTTCGCGGTATAACATTGAGCCAGACCAGCCCGCGCGCTATCGATAAGAATTGGCTCCCCTGGCGACGCTCTATTGTTGCACGCAGCAAGACAGGTGTTGAACTCGGTAATAGCAACATCCCATTCCTTCTTAGCTTGGAAAGCCACACCTATCTTGAAATGCAACCACCGAAACATCAGCGGGTCATTCGCCTTGGAGATGTTTCTCATAGCAATTCGATAATCACGCAGCCCCTCATCGAGATGATGAAGACCGCAATGCAAATCGCCTCTTACCATGTATGCATGATTCACTTCCAATCCCTTGATCAAGTTTGCCGCGATCAAATCATTGTAGTCATCGAGAGCCGCCTGTGAGTTATTCTGAGCTACGTTAGCAACAGCCGACAACAGATAGTATCTTTTCAGGTATTCATCGCGGTTTTCGGTTTTCTTGATCTTCGGTATGAGACTCTTTAACTGATCCAATGTGCTCCTGCAGTTTGGCCAATCGTGCAACTGTTGATACGCCGCTGCCATGGAAGAAAGACAGTCCACCATCCTCTTCGATCTCTTTTCGAGCTTGGAAAATGTTCGAACTGCTAATTTGTACTGCACGATTGATTGTCGAACATTCCCCTTCGCACGCAGAACATCGCCATAATTCATGCGAGTTTCCGCAGCACCTATTTGATCACCCACCCTTTCGGATACGGCGCAAGCGTCCTCAATAACCGCTGCAGCTTCGTCGACTTGTCTCGAGCTGTTCGGCTTACGAATGAGGTCTAAAGCGGCTTGCCGAATAAAGTTCGCCTTCGCCGTCTCCCGATTGGGACCAAGTGTATCAGCTGCGATTTTCCAATGTGTTCTACACCTGGGGTCTCCGCGTTGGCAGTAGATGTTACCTAAAGCTGCGTGTATATTGCTGAGTTCATCACGTGCTGATTGATCAGATGAAGACTGCTTCTCGAATATTTTGAGCGCGCGATTATATATGACAATCGCATCGTCGAAACGGTTGCTGTAGGCTTGACTCTCCGCATGACGTCGAAGCATACAGCCGTAAGCGATTGAATTCGGACCGCATTTTTGTTTCACGATAGCGGACCATTCTTTCGCCTCGGTTTCCATCACTCCGTATTTTTTCATCTGCATGTCGATTTCTAACGCTACATTTATAGAAACCCAAAAAAACTGTTCGCCTGTGCCTTTCGGAAATGACATCGTCACTTTGGCTTCTTGCAGATAACCATCATGAGCTTCTTGTAGCCTATGTTGAAGACGGTGGCAAGTATTCAGTAACTCGAGAATCCTGGCATAGGTCTGTGGATTAGTCTTTGCATCAACTGAAGCGAGTGCCGGTCTAAGTAGATTCTCGGCCTCGTCAAACTTCCTTTCTTTCAGGAGCTTCTTACCGTCCTTGCAGACTTTTTCGACCTGACTGAGTTGACTGTCAAAGACAACAACTGCATGCTTCGCTCTTAGAAGCTCCAAGTCTTTCTCCGAGATGTTTTCACAGGGCATAATGTCGACACGCCGTATACTGGAGACTTTGGACAGCAGTTCGTCTATCTTCGCGGCCGTAACTTTCGTCTCTCGCACATTTATCTCGCCAAGCGCGGGAAACTGCTTTATGACGTCTTCGAGAACTGAATCGCCCATAGCGGAATGTTCAAGCGAAAGACTGGTGAGCGAAGGCATCAACCCAACGTGTTTTAGAGTAGTAATTTTGGTATCGCCGACTCGCAATCTTTTCAGTTTTATGCGTCTGAGTTCCCCAAGCCCTTTATTGGTGACCTTGGAACCATCCAGATCAACCCTCACTGTCTTTGGAGTCAGAACTTTCAGAATTTCGTCGCCCATAGTCGGCGCAGCTCCGAACCAGTCCTTGCGCGTAGAAAATCCATCTCGAAATCCGCGATCATCCTCCCCTTCTATAATTTTGACTTCAGTCGTTTGGATCCGGGGGAGAACTACCTTGGTGTCATCATCGACATTCTTGAAACCACTCATTGTGTTGAAGAGAAAGAAAATACCAAAAACAATCAGCACACCTACGACACAAGTTCCCCAAAGTGCGCCACTAGATCTGATATAAAATCTAGGCAGCTCAATAGGATCGTGAAAGACAATTTTCTTGCCAAACATTTCATCATAGATCGGCTCCAGCAGCTCGGTGAGTCGCTTAGCGCTGCGCCTCTCTTTCGGATCTTTGGACAGCAAGTTATACACTATTTTCGCCAGATCGGCGTCAAAATCGATTTGAGGAATTGCACCATTTTGATGGAGAATTAGTGTCTCAACTGCTGTTGGACCAACGAACGGTGCTTTTCCTGTCAGACACTCAAACATTACACAGCCCAGCGAATACAGGTCGGTAGCCTCGCCAACAGTGTCTTGCCGACATTGCTCCGGGCTCATGTAGAGGGGGCTGCCTAAGAGGCGAGAATTGGTTTGAAATAGGGCGCCACCATTTTCGGTATCAAACTTTCTAGCAATTCCGAAATCGAGGACTTTGACTTTTCGTGATTTCGACACTGCATCTTCCGTGATCATTATGTTGGCGGGCTTAATGTCGCGATGAACAACGCCTCGTCTGTGTGCATGTGCAAGTGCATGTGCGACGTGTATGACGATCTCGATAGTTTCTCTTGTAGATAGTCGACCACTGTCCTCGATTAGCTCCTGGAGAGTGATGCCATCCACCAACTCCATCGACATATAGAGCCGTCCGTCTTTCGACTTGCCGATATCGTATATAGTGGCAATTCCGCTATAATGCAGCGAGCTGGCAAGCCTGGCTTCATTCTGGAATCGAACGATAGCTTTGGCATCGTTACTCCGATGAAGAACTTTGAGCGCGACCGCCCTTTGTAGATCGGCATAGTATGCCTCGTAGACGTCACCCATGCCACCAGAACCAATCGGTTTGACAATTTCAAACTTTCCGAAAGCAATCTGACCAGCACTGAAGTCATATTGCTTCTCGAATAAACTTTCATCTTCCGGCTGGGCAATCATTTTTTCGACTAACTTATTGCAAACAGAGCCATATCTCGATCGTTAACTGCTGGATTACGAATATGAACGCTGTAGGATACATGGACAAAATGTATTATTCCTCCCAGGAAAGGCAATTCATCGGTGTAAGCTAACCGCTCGCAAGTTCAAACAATGGACCGAACCATAGCGGGCCCTCATTGGCATCAAGCAAAATGGGCACGGAAGAAGCAGCTTTGACACGACTTCAAGAACGCCAATCTGGATCCGGTAAAGCTTGGTTCCCACGACGTAGCGCGCGCTACCCGTTCGACCAGTTGCTTCGTCGAAAAGGACCGCATTGACATTCACGAAGTGTTTTGCCGGCACTTGCGTGAGCTAGCAGGATAAACTGAGGTTGTGGCGTACAAGCTTTCGACCGCCGGATTCACCACAGCTCTTTGGATTGGGAAGAATTTTCGATGGGTTAAACAAACCTTCCGGATCGAATGAATCCTTTAACCAGCGCATGGCTGTCATGTCCGCTTCGTTAAAGACAAGCGACATCTCCAGAATCTTTTCGACCCCTATGCCGTGCTCACCCGACAGAGTGCCGCCGAGCTCGACACAAAGCTCGAGAATTTCGCGCCCTGCACGAACCACGCGCTCGACCTCTTCAAGATTATCACGATGGTAGAGTAAACATGGATGCAGGTTGCCGTCGCCTGCATGATAAACGTTGGCAACAATGATTTTGTGCTTCTCACCGATCAATGCGATTTTTTGAATTGCGACTGAAAGTTTTGATCGAGGAATAACGCCATCGAGCACGTAGCCGTTCGGTCTGATGCGCCCAAGCGCACCGAACGAAGCCTTCCTTGCCTTCCAAATCTTCAGCCTTTCAACATCGTCCTTTGCCCACTTCGTGCCAATCGCTCTATTTTTATTGACGAGCGACTCGACGAGGGAGCGGTGAACAGATATCCCGACATCAGGTCCGTCCAACTCTATAATCAAAAGCGCTGCAGCGTCTCGATTCAAACCCATGTGAAGATAGTCCTCGACCGCATTCAAGGTGAGACTATCAATCATTTCCATGGCGGCCGGAATTATTCCATCTGCCACTATATCTGATACCGCCTGACCGCAAGACTCGACAGTCGGGAAGTACGCGAGCATCGTCTCGACAGCTTGCGCCCTCGGTATCAGCCGCAATACCGCTTCGGTGACGATACCAAGAGTACCCTCGGAGCCGACCATTGCCCCCAGAAGATCGAGACTAATATTGTCACGGGTTCGACCACCGATAAATACCAGACTTCCGTCGGCCAGGACAGTTTTCAACCCCAGGACATGCGCAGTAGTCATGCCGTATTTTAGACAATGCGGACCTCCTGCATTCTCGGCAATATTGCCGCCGACCGTTGATGCCACCTGGCTGGACGGATCGGGAGCGAAATAAAGTCCGTAGGGCGCAGCAGCGTGAGAGACGGAGAGATTAGTCGCACCAACCTCAACCACCGCAATGCGGTCGATAGGATCTACAGAAATAATTTCTGTCATTCTAGTCAAGACGAGACTTATGCCACCACTGACGGTGGTAGCGCCACCAGACAACCCCGTCCCCGCACCTCTCGGTGTTACAGTCACACCGTACTGCTTAGCAAGCTTAACAACAGACTGCACCTCATCCGTACTTTTCGGAAGCACTACCAGATCAGGCAACGCGATATCGAGAGTCTCTGCATCACACTCATACACAAGAAGGTCCTCACACTCAGTGAGCACATAGTCTTTGCCGACAATTGACTGCAGTTCAATGACCAATTTTGCGTTTAAACTCATGGCATTATTCTACTAGCATAGAGACGTCAGATGTTCTCTTCATGTGCGAGAATCTCGTTAAGCCGGGCATTCAAGCGGAGATGGACAGAAGCGCATTTCCTCCAACGGCACAATAGTCGGTGTTAAAACATGTCGTCAAAGGCATAGCTCAGGCACAGGTCAGAAGCGCATTCCTCCGACATACGTCCTGGAGATTCAATCAAGAATTGGGTCTTGCTGGGCTCTTCACATGGTGAGTAAACGGTTAGCGACCTAGCGAGGTCGGTTGTTGATAGTCTCCTGGTCGCCTGTCTGGTACTTGAATCCCTGAACTCCATAATTGCGAGAGAACGTACCGGTCTTTTCGACGACCTGCCGGCGAGAACCGGGAGGGAATTCGAGAATAGGGTTGCCATTCATCGATTTCAGCACCATTAGCAGCATACCGTTGAATACAATGTTGGGGCTCTTCTGGAGCAGCTTCACGCTGGTAATCTGCCTATCGCGAGTTACTGTGTAAGCTGCCTGACAGGCGATTGGCCGGCTGTGTGGGAATGCCTGCTGGGCGAGCGCATCGAACCTGACAAAAATCGCTTCGGCGACCCGTCTATGCCACAACTCCCACTGGATCTGCATGTGCTGAGAATTGTCCGGATCGTTAGGATTCTGCGCGGCGGCAGGCGGCAACATTCCCTGCGACAGCATCTGCGGCGTGACCGGTGGTCCGCCGGCGAACATAGGTTGACCTTGCTGCCCGTCGAAGTCACCACCATCCTGTGCGTTGAGATTGAATGCCGGAGGTCGCGGCGGAGGTGGCTGCGAGTCAAAAGCTGCATCGGGTGCGCTGAACTCCTCGGTTGGAGGTGCGTCGGGAGAAGAGAACGGATCACCAGACTTTTCGACCTGGCTGCGATTGAGACCCTGTCCTCCAGAATTTTGCTGGACGAAGCCTTCTTGCTGGACCCCGCCATGCAGCGTCTGGCCCTGAGCATTGACCTGGATAGTAAGGAGAATTGAAGAGCTCAGGGCTAAGGCCAGAGCTTTAAGGTGTCGGACGGAAATAAATTGTTGAAACATCAACCTGTCTCTCGCACATACTGGGACATTTGCGGCTATTATCGAGGAATCCTTTGGGGCTATGCTTGTCATTAGCTTTCCTCATTATCCTAATGTACTCAAAATTCTGAAAAAGTAAATTCGCATTTCCCCCATCTTTTTTCGCCAAGAGACAACAATGACCGCAAAAGAGACCAATTTGCCAAGCTCCCCAGCTGGAATCATCGACAGCCATGCTCATGTGGTGAAGGAATTTTTTAAGGACGACCAGACTGAGGTCATCGACCGAGCCTTTGAAAGCGGGATAAAACACATGGTCAACCCTGCTGTGGTTGTGGACGATATTAACGAACTTGTAGAAATCAGGTCTCGGCACAGCAATATCTCGATAGCGGCAGGCCAACATCCTCATGAAGCCAAGCATTTCGATGCTGATATGAAAGACAGGCTCAAAGACGCTGTCGAAAAGTTGGATGTAGTAGCAATAGGTGAATGTGGCTTAGATTTTCACTACAACAACAGCGATCGCGAATCTCAGCTCAGCGCATTTCGCGAACAGGTCAGAATGGCACGCGAGTACGACAAACCAGTCATAGTGCACTGCCGAGATGCCTGGGAGGACGTATTCGAAATTCTTACGACCGAAGGCAAGGGAGATGTTCGGGGAGTTTTCCACTGTTTTACAGGCGGGCCGGAGGTACTCCCTGAGATTTCCAGGCTAGGATTTTATGTCTCATTTTCGGGAATTGTCACCTTTCCAAATGCGAAGGGCATTCAGGCTGCTGCGCCCCTAGTACCGAGCGATCGAATCTTGGTAGAGACAGACTGCCCATTCCTTGCGCCGCAGAAGATGCGTGGACGTCGCAACGAGCCTGCATTCGTCTGGTTGGTGGCGGAGAAGTTGGCAGCGTTGCGAAATAGTTCCCTAGACGAAGTCGCCACACAAGCAACTGAGAATGCCACCACTCTATTCAGCTTGGGAAAAAAGTAGAATAGTTTGTTCAATCAGAAAAGAACTAATGTTCACTCAACGAACTTGAGCTCAATCTCATCGAGCTGAGCTTCAATCTCTACGAACTAAGCTTCAGTTCCAACGAACTAACGTTTAATCTCAAACGAACTAACGCTGGAAACTCGTAGATCTTCGGTAGACTGCGTCACCACATACAGTGACTACCGATACATCAGATCCAAGCACACGGCGCTGCTAGAGCCAAGTTTAACAAAATCAATAGAATCGCTATTTCCGAGGCTTCGCCTTGCTTTTCTTGATCAAATCTTTGGCGTCTTTCTTTCGCTTTGATTTTTCGTCGATATGTTCAAGCAAGGCTATTGCTGCTTCTTTCTCAGTGTTGTTCTTCAGCTTTTCTTGAGCGAGTTTAAAATAAGACTCATTGAGCAGCTCTAAATTTTCCTTAGAAAGTTGCCCCTTGGTTTTCAGCATCTCGAACACCTGAATACTTCCGGCGAAGTTGCCTGATTCCATCAGCTTCTTGGCCGTATTGGCATCCGCTACGGAGATGGACATCTTGAAGAGCGACAAGACAGAGATAATTACTACCCCAAGAAAAACAGTTGTCTGCAGCGGCTTTGCACCCATGGTCCAGAGCTTCCTTTTCTTTTTGGAATTCAGCGCGTCCATCTCTGAAGTGGTGCGCGTCCAGTCGATACCGTCGGCTAGAGATAGGTGCCTAGGTTGAGCATCTGTTTTTGCCTGCGCGGCCTTCAGAACTCCAGAGTTAAATGATTTCCATTCGTCGACCGGGGTTTCCGCCGTAGGACGTTTTTTCCCACGACAGGTCGATTCAATTTCTTCCCAGAGCTCCTCAGCTGTCTGCTGACGATCTTTCGCATCCTTGTTGAGCGCCTTGATTACTACGTTACTCAAGGCCGGAGGGAAGGTTACATCAGGCAACACTGACCCTATGGACGGTGCCTCCTTGTTAACGTGCATGAGCATCAGAGCCATTAGATCATTGGCGGCAAAAGGCCGCTGACCTGTCAGTGTCTCGAAAATTACGACTCCAAGAGAGTAGATGTCGGATCGATAATCGATATCAGATCCCTTACACTGCTCCGGGCTCATGTAGGCAGGACTGCCACAGACCTTCCCTTCGAGTGTGAGAGAGGCAGAAGATCCGCCAGTCTCGCTCCACATCTTCGCCACGCCGAAATCTACGACTCTGACACTGTTGCGCTTGATCAGATCAGGCGAGTCATATGGGAGGTGCAAATCGACCAGTTGGCAGACGATATTGTCTGGCTTGAGATCTCGATGGATTACCCTGAAGCGATGCGCCTCGGCGATACCAGCGCAGACCTGCTCGAAGAGCGGCAAAGCCTCTTTAGCTGTAAGAAAACCTCTGGCTCTCAAGATTTCAGTGAGCGTAATGCCGTCTAGAAATTCGGTGACGATGTAAGGCTGTCCATCAGGCATCACACCAAAGTCATAGAGTTTGACTATGTTCGTGTGGTGCAAGCTGCTGACGGCCTTAGCTTCGCGAAAAAATCGCTTTACCGATTCTTCCTTTGCACCCAAAAATTGGTGCAGCATTTTAATAGCCATCTCACGACCGGTTGATTCCTGAATTGCCCGATAGACAACCGCCATCGAGCCTTTGCCTGCATGGGATAAAATTCTGTACTTGTCGCCTACAAGCTGACCAATAAGAGCATCATCGCCAACTACAATGAGCTGTGTTCCGTCGTTTGGACAACTATCCAGATCTTCACTGAAGTGTATATTGCATTCGACGCATAACTTCATAGTCAGCCCATCACAATTAGTTCCCGGGATCGCAATCTACAATTTCGCGAAACGCCTCCACTCTACCTACGCTTACGCCTTGCGGAGCCCTTCTTGCCGGACTTCTGATACTGTTTCAGAAGCTTCTGAGCCTCTGCGAATTTAGCTGAATCAGATGTTACCAGCTTTAGTATCTCCACCGCTTCGTTGGTGGCACCTTGATTCTTTTTATACTTGGCGATGGAGAGGTAAACATTATCAAGCTTGTCGAACAGCTCTGGTGTCAAGCCGCGTTCATCTTCGGCTTGCTCGAGCATTTTTCTAGCATCGTTAAGTTTTCCAGCCTTCATCAAATCATTGACTGTCGTCACAAGCACCGCATCTTTGTCGGCAGGCTTTTCTGCCGGTGTCATACCTTTGATCATGTTGCCGATGCCGGTAGAGATGTTGCCGAAGTTAACGACTCCAAACACCAGTACGCCTAGCACAACGGCTCCAATCGCTATCGGTACAACAGGAATACGAGGCAGACTCTTGTGAGAACGAGACTTGGACGACTTCTTCCGGCGCTGCTCAGCGTCAGCCATGGACGCCAGCCTATTGCTGTTTACTTTCTCGAGGTCGCTCGGAGCAAAGTCAGAGCCGCTCTGATGTGGCTTACTGGCAGGCGGTCCGGGATCCGGCGGTTGGTAGTCGGCACCATATTGGTGTCGCATAGCCGCCTCTTCCATAATTCTGTTGACCACATCGCGTCGATTCATCGGTTCGCTAATGACCGAAGGCTCTGGAGCTGGAGCGGGAGGCAACTCCATGTTGGCGCGATTGGCACTTGTTTGCTCTAACTTACGATTCAACTCAGCAATGCGTGCGTTGACTGCATCTTGACTGTAGCTGCTTCCGGTTCCGCTAGTACTCTCTATGCCACTTGCCCGGATTGGGTCTGGCATACCGCCGAACGCTTGGGGCTCGGGCTCGCCACCAAAGGCGCCACCACCGAATCCACCAAACGCCTGCGGTTCTTTCGAGGCTTCTGCTTCGGCCTCCGCAGACTTCATACCGGCCAACTTACGACTTATCTTCGCGGGTGGCTTATTGACTCTAGCCGCCATCTTGTCGAGCTCGTTCATCGCGGCAGCAGTACCTGACTGTGAGGCTTTACTAGGAGCCTTACTGGCTGCCTCCAGGAGTCTGCTCAAAGCATCAGAAGTCGAGGTGGCCGGATTCGGTCTTGCACTCGAGGCAACGCTAGGAGAGTTATCCCCGCCATACGCCGCTGGATTTTCGTGAGTTCCGCTCTCGTCGTCGTCTTCCATCGCGGCAGCAAGACGGGCTGCGGCCTCGTTCATGCCCATACCGCCGACCTGGCTGCTCTTGATGTCTTCATCGGCAAACGGGTTTTTCATTCCGGCTCCGCCGGCTTGAGGCGAACCGATGCCGCCACCACCACCACCAAGAAGACCAGGCTCGTCTGGACCGAGCAGAGCATCGAGGGCATCTGAGATCGCACCAGTGGAGATTAGTCCGCCAAGACCACCTCCAGAAGAGTCGGCTTGAGCAGGCTCGGGCTCTTTCACCGGATCCTCTTCCTTGACCGCAGCGAGAAGCTGACCGAAGGCGGATCCACTAGTATCCTTTTTGACCTTCTCCGACAATGAAGGTACTGAAGCTGAAGAAGCTACTGCAGCGGCAAAGGCGTTGCCGCCCATCGGGTCGTCTGTCTTCGATGGAGCTAAATCATCGTCGTCAGCAGCCGTCATCGCGCCCAGTAACGATCCAAGCGCTCTGGTGCCACTACTCTTGGGAGAATCTTTTGGCGGCTCAGGATCGTTGAACAGATCTGCCCCCATCGAACGACCACTTGTGCCTCGATCTTTTTCGGTCGCGTCAATCAATGCCAGCAAAGAATCGCCAAGCTCTTCAGCCTCGGCAGCGCTCTTCGCTGCCAGCTTGGCTGCTTCATCGAGCTCTGGTTCGGGCGGAGATGGCACTGTCGGTGTCGAAGGTGATGCCTCAGGCGCCTCTTCCTCGTAAACATCCTCTGTATCTTTGTTGTCTTCAAACAAGCCGCCTGGAGCGGGCTCTTCAAGTAGATTGCTAATCGCACCAGGCGTTGGTGTGTCGCCGAAGTCAGACTTGAGATCGTCCATAAGCGAGTCACCCACCGCTCCACCGGGAGCTTGCTGAGTGGGGAGCGCGCCGGATGCGGTATCAGGAGTCATTCCAGGTGAGCCAAACTGCGACGCACCCAGCATACCGGGTGGCATTCCCTGCGGTGGCATGCCCTGCGGTGGCATGCCCTGTGGTGGCACACCAGGTGGCATACCACCCATCGGCATTCCAGGCATTGGCATGCCAGGCTGCATATAAGGCATGCCCGGAGCACCATACGGATACATCTGACCGGGAGGCATCTGGTATCCCGGCATCATTTGATATGCGCCCGACTGATCTTGATTCGGTGGATAACCAGGCGGATAGCCCGGTGGCACGTTATACGGCAACATGCCAGGTGGATAGGACATCGATTGATCGTAAGGCGGCATCATCGGTGCACCAGGAACTTGACTGGCGCCTGGAGGAGCATTAATCATGCCTGGCGGCCAGCTCTGTTGCATCTGTTGATAGTTGTTCATCTGCCCGGGCATCTGTCCTTGAGGCATACCTGGCGGTATCGCATTTGGTGCAGATGGAGGCATCACCCCAGGTGGCCATTGATTCTGCTGACCGCGATCGAGATTTTCAACCGAGATTGGCTCTACGCTTCCCGTCTTGAGCGCTTCAATCTCGTCTTCCCAGTCGAGATTGGACATACGCTTTTTGGCGAGTTTGTCATCTCCATCGGCAGCAAGATTTCCGTCCAGAGATCCGAATTGCGGATCTTCATCTTGATCTACGAAAGTGGCTCCGGCTTTGGCAAGCGCAGGAGTCAATTCGTCACCAATCAGGGGTAAGGCTTTTTCAGATTCTTTCGTCGATAACGGCTCGGGCTTGACGAGGTCACTGGTATTTAAGTGCATGGTCTGGTTCGGTGGCTTGACCGGCGCTTTTCCAGCAGCTGACAGCGGCTTACCGCCCTGCGGACCGAGAGCTCCAGCGGGCTTCGCCCCTTGAGGTCCCGGCATGCCGCCAGGCTTCGCGCCTTGCGGTGCAGCCCCAGGCTTCATAACTTGCGGACCGACAGCACCAGCCGGTTTTGCACCTAATGGTGCTCCTGGCTTTCCACCCTGAGGACCGAGTCCCGGTTTGGCGCCTAGTGGTGCTCCACCAGCTTGAGGCTTCATCCCGCCTGGGCTAACGCCAGTTTTGCCGCCTTGCGGTCCGGGTCCACCTCCTGGTTTAGTTCCGGATGGCGCCCCCGTCGGGCTTCCTGGTTTGGCACCTTGAGGTCCTGGTCCTCCAGGCTTAGCGCCCTGCGGTCCACCAGGCTTCATTCCGCCAGGTCCTACTCCAGGTCCACCGACTCTAGCGCCGGGTGGGATTCCTGGTTTTGCTTGTGTCGGACCACCAGAGTTAGCGCCGGCAGGCGCGCCACCTGGTTTCGCTCCAAGGGGCGCGGATCCAGGCTTGGCTCCAAGAGGTGCGCCACCCGTTTTCGCGCCCATAGGCGCGCCGCCTGGTTTTGCCCCTAATGGTGCACCGCCTGTTTTTTGCCCAATCGGTCCTCCGCCTGGCTTTGCACCAATCGGTGCGCCGCCCGGTTTTGCACCAATCGGTCCAGGTCCTTTGTTCGCTAGAGGTGCGGCTGACGGGTAATCAGGGACTCCTGGCGAAGGCTCTGGGTCAGGCTTGACAGGTTCTGGTGCAGTTAGCGCCAATTCCTGCGGTACTTTCGCAGAGGCGCCGGAGTTATTGTTGTTCGGGGAATGTGGCTCTTCGTTGAGCGGCTCAGGTGCGGTATCGCCGTGTTCCAGCGCCGATGGCAAATCTGATTCCGGCATGTCGAACTCTTCTGGCGGAGCTGCCGAAGCTGGACGTTTCACCAGTGCAGACAAGCGACTCATAGTTCGATCTGGAAACGGCAATTGTCCTGATGGCAGTGAATCCAGAGATGCTGAAGAAGCGGTTTGGAATCCCATAGCCCCACCCGAGCTGGTCGGCATAGGCGGCGGTGCGCTACGAGCGGGAGGTGCTTTTCCACCTGCGGACGGCGGCGCGCCGGGTAAGGGAGGAGGAGCGGGTTTTGCCCCGGGAGGAGGCGGCGGGGTCGGTGCCTTCGGAGGACCACCTGGGCTGGACCCACCGGGTCCAGGTGGCGAACCAGGAGGTGGAGCCGGTTTCGGACCGGTTGGCGCACCTGGCAAACCAGGTTTTGGACTTTGAGGTCCACCAGTGGACGGGGAGATTGGGGCGCCGGGTATGGGAGGCTTCGGACCGGACGGTCCACCTGGACCTGGCGGCTTGGCGCCTTGAGGTCCCGGCATGCCAGGCTTGGGTCCTGGAGGCAGTCCACCTGGACCAACCGGACGCGGAGGTCCACCGGGCTTGCTGGCACCGGGGCCAATCCTGCTTGGCTGGAATTGTTTGACCGTACCAGAAATAGGATTCGGGGGCGAACCAGGCTTTGGTTGCGGCGAACCTGGGTTCGGAATTTCGGTTTTTTCTACTTCCTGAGATGCTTCAGGCAAGTAGAGCTCCGGCATATCTTCCGGACCTGGTTCGAAATTGCCAAGCTTCTTCAGACTAGCTTTCTCCTCGTCAATCAATCTCTCGTTCGGTGCAATATCTAACTCTGAAATCTTCTGCGGTTCTCTAGTTGGCGTTTTCGGACGGTCCAATTTACCAAACTCCAACCCCTGGCAAGCAGTTTCCAATTCGCGCCAGAATTCGCGAACAGTGGGTTGCCTGTCGTCAGGCAATTTGCCCAGAGCCCGCGCTACGACGGCCTCGACTGCGTCAGGGAATTGCAAATCCTTCCTGACCTGTCCCATCTTGGGTGGTGGCTCGGTCACGGTCATATACATGAGCTTCATCAAGTCATGGGCGAGAAATGGTCTGCGCCCGGTAAACATCTCGAAGGTAATGACGCCGAGAGAATAGAGATCAGATCTGTAGTCCAGCTCAAAGCCCTGACACTGCTCCGGGCTCATGTAAGCAGGACTGCCGGCTACCGTTTTGGGTCTATTAAACTTGGCTCTGGCAGCGCTTTCTTGAGGTGTATCGGCAATTCCGAAATCCAATACCTTGGCATAGTCACCACGAATTTCACTTTCTTCGAGAACTACGTTCTCCGGTTTCATATCCCTATGGATCAGACCGTTCTCGTGTGCGTGTGCCATCGCTTCAACGACCTGACGCATGACATTGAGCACACGTTTCGGAGGCAGCGCCCCCTTCTGCGTAATAAGCTGACTGAGGGTGATTCCTTCCAGGTAATCCATGACGAGGTACGGTTGACCATCATCAGTGGTGCCGGAATCCCAGACCGTGATGATGTGCGCATGACGCAACCGTTCTGCAGCCTTCAGCTCACGCAACAGACGATCGAGAGAAGCAGAATCTGCTCCCAGGTAGCTGTGAATAACCTTGACAGCCACTTCGCCCCCCATCATCAGACGGGAGGCTTTGTATACGATTCCGCTCGAACCTTTTCCGAGCACCGTCTCGATGACGTATCGCTCGTCTATGAGCGCACCGATTAGCGGATCCTTACCGACCGGCTCCAGAGTAGCCTGATCCTTCGGACACACTTCAAGGGTATCGTTGAAATACTGATTGCATCTGAGGCAAAGTTTCATCGCGGTCTTCGGTCGCCCTGTCCTCTCCTTACCTGCTCCTCAATTCACCAAAAAAAATATAACTCCCCTCGAATTAATTACCCGCTCCGCACCCGAATAACGCCATCGAAAGCCTTTATCGGACTGTCTGACTGCCCCCATCATGGCAAAAGCCTTACAGGCAGACAGTTTCGCCAGAGTACTCCGAGATTAAGTTTAACGCCGACTCTCTTTACAAGGCGAATGAACGCACACCTTAAGAGGGAGACGAGGAGCTTAAGCTCAAGTCACTTCTTATTGTATTCCCCAAAATTAGTAAACAATACAAGAGGAAACCGAAACGTATAAATTGAAAGGTTTTATCAACCACTCACGACAACCTAAACTCGTTAGTTGTCTCTCGGTGCTCTTTAATCCATGGCTATCGCTAGCTCGTTCTTGACCTGATCGAGTTACATCATAATCTCGCTAAATGATAGGACCGGCCGACATCACCGTAGCATTGCTCGATCGTTGATACCAATCGCCCGGCTGTCTTCCGACAATGCCAGCCAACTCTAGCATTGTCAATGTAGCAGAAAGCTCACCTGGAGCCATTCCGGACTTTTCACAGAGTTGATCGAAGTGAATAAGCTCAGGGGAAATAAGGTCAAAAATTTCCTTCTCACGGCCAAACAATTGGACAACGCATGGCACTTCATTGAGTCGAGGACCGGTTGCCCACTCAAGCTCCGTCATGATGTCATTAGCATTCCGGATAAGTTGGGCCTTGCTTTTCATGATCAGCTTATTGCATCCAATCGACATTGGACTGTCTATTCGCCCTGGGATTGCGAAAGTCGCATGCCCCTGGCTGAACGCGATTTCGGCAGTAATCAATGCACCCGATTCCTCACCAGCTTCGACCACCACTACTCCGCGAGACAACCCGCTGATAATTCGGTTGCGAGCCGGAAATCGCCATGGCTCTGGTCTCGTCCCGGGAAAAAACTCAGACACGACAGCTCCATGGCCGGCGTTAATGAGCTTGTCGTAAAGAGGTCGATTGGATGACGGATAACAAATGTCCGGGCCACAAGCCAGGACAGCAATAGTCTTGCCACCCGCCTCGATTGCGCCCCAGTGTGCCAGCGAATCTACGCCGACAGCCATACCGCTAACCACCGTGACACCACTGGTAGCCAAATCGCGAGCCAGCTCCTTGGCACACTCGCGTCCATAGACAGTGGGCTTGCGGGTACCGACCACGGCGATCGAGTGGAGAAGATGCTCTGGCGCGAGTAATCCCTTTAGGTACAACACAAGAGGTGGATCATCGATACCACGCAAGAGCGATGGATAAAGCGGGTGAAAGAAGGGCAATGCCTCGACGCGCTCCTTCTTGCATGTTTCCAGCAATCCTTCCGGATCGATTGATGGACGCTTCTCGACAATGGCAGAAGCCATCTCCCTGGTAATTCCGCGAACATCGGCGAGCTGAGACTGGCGGGCTTGCCAGGCGGCGCGCAGACTGCCGAAATATTCGAACAGCAGTTGAACCTTCTTGCAGCCCACACCTATTCCGTGAATCTGGTCAAATGCCAACCAGTGAGCAATCTCCTGCTCTTCGTTGAACAAACCTTCCAGGTCTTCGTTCATAAAACTCCACCTTGGCCGAGCTACCAGTGTTTAATATAGAACAGTATAGAGCCTCGTAACTTTCTTACTGCTCCCAATAGCGCACAAACAGACAAGCACTGGTCGAGAGGGAATGCTAGCATTAAAGCTGGGGTACAGCTGGATTCCACGCAATTGAGATCGAAGAAAATCGGCTCTTTGAATCAATCCTTGTCAAAACAAATTGCAAATGACAGATAAATCACAGCACTCGTTGATACCAAAATGTGGCAACTTCTTCGCAAAGAAGCATTCTTTGTTCGTACTACTTTTGTCGCTAACCATACCGCTATCGACGTTAAGCGTCCTTGCCATCACGCCCCAGGATGAAGCGAAGTTAGCTGTTGTCGAGAAGAATCTTTTCTTCAAAAGTTACGTAGACGAACCCTTATTGAGACGCGTTGAACGGCTTGAGAAGCGATTCTTCGGTGAAGCTCTCAGTGGCGATACCGATGAGCGCGTTGCCAAAATTTTCGAAGCAGCGGGTCCAAAGATTGACGCTGACGGCACTGTCACTCCCGGACAATTGCAGGCGCAGCCAGAGATCACACCGAACAAAACTACATCTTCAGCTGCCCCAATCACAACAGGTTCTACGCCATCACCAGCGCCACCCGACAATGACATGGCATGGGAAAAGGCATCAATGGCTGTAATGGGTGCGCGAGACGACGAGATTCGCGCGTTGCTCAAAGATGCAATCAAACTGACGAAACGAAAAGAGACTGACGCAGCTTTTGAAAAGCTCAATCAGGTCATTCGACTTGATCCGCAAAATGCGGAGGGACACTTCAGCCTTGGTGTAATTTACGAGACGAAAGGCAGTCTAGACGACGCTCTTGTCGAGTACAACAAAGCACTCGACATCAATCCAGATCGCCTTGATTACAAAGACGCAATCGTGTCCATCGAAAGCAAAGGCGCCAAAAAGAAAGAGTTCGATCAAAAACAATCCAAGATCAAAGATCTGGCAGAAGAGGCAGCCGGCGCCTTCAAGCGAAAAGAGTTCATCAGTGCGCTCGAGCTATACAAAAGACTGGAATCAGATTTTCCCAAGAATGCGAGCTATAAATACAACATCGGAACCATCTACCTGTTCATGAGAAATCCAGTGCAGGCGCTCGAATACTACGAGATGGCCAGGAAGATCAATCCGCATGACGAGAAGTATTCAACCGCTGTTTCAAAACTGAAAGAGACCTTGAAAGAGGATGAGAGCAAGCGGAAAGAGACCGAAGCGCTCTGGGATGCAAAAGAGAAAGCTGATAAAAAACGAGGCAAGGATCAGCAAGCTAATCAAAACAACAAACAAAAGTCTGGGGGAAAACAAGCGAAGGGAAGACCAGCACCCGGATTCAATGCTCCACTCGGCGGACGACCGCCTGTGCAACAAGGCTATCGACCACAAAATCAGTTGGCATATCAACAACCCAACTTCAATCAGCAGCCGAGCATGCCGGGACAAAGTTATCAACAGCCACAAGGCATGCCGATGTATAACCAGCAACCGAATTTCCAAAATCAGATACAACAACAACAACAACAACAACAACAACAAGGCAATCAGTATCAGAGAGGATATCCGCCTCAGCAATCCGGATATCCGCAGCAACAGCCGCCCGGCGGATTTCAGCAATCGTTCAACCAACAGCCCGGATTTAACCAACCTCAGGGCGGATATCCCAATCAACAGCAATTGCCACCAGGGTTTTCCCCACAGGGACAGCTCTCGCAACCAGGGTTTAATCCACCGCCAAATCAAGGGCAGCAGATGCAGCAGCCCAATCAAGGCGGCGTTTTAGCCAGTCTCGGTTTTCTCGCGCAGCACTCACCTCAGGGATTGACTGTCACCACTGTCGGTATCGGATCTCGAGCCGCCAAAGCAGGTCTCAACAAAGGAGACGTCATCGTTGCCGTGGATGGAGTAAACATAACCAACATGGCTCAGTTGCAATCAATCTTGTCGCGAAAGGTGCAGGGCGAAAGCACGCAAGTAATCATCAATCGCAACGGCAACGTTGGACAAGTATTGCTTTAGCAATTATGCTCTTAACGGCATAGAAAACCGCTTCAAAATATGTCTTAAAAGCATATTTTTCTGAATAATGCCTTTAAAAGCATAAATTTGGAGCCATTTATATACCTTTAAAGGCATTACCTCGGTCTCGGCGCCATGATGCGGCCGTGCAATGCGTTGCCCGCGGCATCAGTCTTCAATAGTCTTCAATGCAATGAATCGCCGCACCGTGGCATTCGGTCTGCGCTCACAACAACTGGTGCCTACCTATCTCCTGCGCGTCTTCGGCTTCGGCTCGGTCTTAGGCGGTTCGTTAGACTTCCAAGTCACGCCTTCAATCGCCTTCGTCGCTTGAGGGAGATGTTGTGAGAATTGCGGCTCACGTCCTTCGAAGTACATCTCTTTTATGGCACGATTATCGGATGGCATTTTGCCACCCGGGCTACCTTCCGGAATGTAGTATCCGACGAATTTCTTGCCACTCGTCTTCCAATCACCTTCGACTTTCAAAACCGATTTACCGTTGATTGTCGTCGTCGACGCACCGGTCATGTTGAATGCGGAAGCATCGCCGACGGTGCCCAGAATTCCAGGACCGAGTTCAGCCATTTCGTCCGCAGTCAGCTTATGAGCCGGTTTTCCGAGAAGGGCTTTCAAACTGTCCGCCTCCTTTGTCGGAATAGGGTAGCCCCTATCGTAGACGGTCAGATTCGTATCCTTGGCGTCAGGAGGGGTGAATGTCACGGACTTAGCGAGATCTCCAAACACGCCTTCGTTGAACTCTTTCTGCCAATTTTTCGGCACAGTAACCGATTCGATCGGCGCCATATCAGGAATCTGGCTGTTCGCCATTTTTCCTTTGTCGGACGAGTTGGTGATGCGCTCGAATACGCTTCCCAAAATCGACTTTCTCTCTGGCGGGCGATTGTCGCCTACCTGTTGTGGTGGAGGCATTTCTGCGAAATCAACCATTCATATACTCCCATCTGTCCATCAACACACCTACTTCGCCTTCTTCACTCTGATAAACCATTGGATAGTTCCACCTTCGCCCGGGGAGCTGTTCTCCATCGATTCATACATATCTCGGAGAGATAGTGTGACGAGCTTCTTCGGATCCTTTCCAGCGGTCGCAGCATCTGCTTTGCTGAGCATGTCGTAACCAGGATCCCATGAATTATCCACGGTAACAGTCTTGGTCTTAGGATCGTATCCGGTGACCAACCAAACGTGCTCACCACCTGCTGGTCGGGCCACAGTGTTCGGGTCTTTTCCTTCGTTGACGGCCAGTTGTTGTTTGTACCGCTGGGAGAGGATTCCTGTATTGCCCTGCATGATCTTGGCTTTGTCATTGCTCATCAACGCTTTCTCTAGATCCGCTTCGCTAGCAATCTTGGAGCCGAATATTCTACTGAAGGTAGCGCGGTCATCAATGCCGCGGTTGTTATGCAGCAAGAAACGACCTTGCAATTTGTCCCCAGTCATTTGCTCCCAAGCATCCGCAATCCGAGACGTCCCCATACGAGGGCCATCGTACGGCGCGCTGCCACTCGTTTTGTTGAGGTACAGCACGTAATCGTTCCCACTTCCGTCCCCGTTCTTCCTGATGATGCGAGCGCCTGTGTCGCTACGGCCTTCCGGCGGTTCCTCTTCGTACTGCATGGTGCCTTTCGCGACGGTCTGACCGAACGGGTCTTTGGTGTCTCGCTGGTATGTGGCGTTGATCACCGACACGTCCCACAGCTTGCTTAGGGCAGTTCTTCCACCTTTGGGCGGGAATGTCGCTTCTG
This sequence comes from Candidatus Obscuribacterales bacterium, assembly GCA_019746975.1. Lineage (GTDB taxonomy): Bacteria > Cyanobacteriota > Vampirovibrionia > Obscuribacterales > Obscuribacteraceae > JADYXR01. Next base: position 72,759 of record JAIERK010000080.1, on the reverse strand, counting down.
GGCTGCCTTCTCTGGCACGCACCGAGTCCATCGGCGGTTTGATGGTAGAACCATCCTTGGTGACGAACTCTCCATCGTTGGCTACATCAGCAGCTAGCTTTGCCACTACCGACGGTTGCTCTTTAAAGCAGAGCCCGCGAAGCACGGTAACGTTGCAAGTATTGTTGTAGCCTTGCTCGTTACGTGTATCGTTGGCAATATGCCAAAACAATTGGTCGGCGAGTGCAGCCTTCTCTTTCGAAGGCATAGCGGAGTCGCTGCGCCCTTTCAACAGACGATCTGCGTGTTTGTAGACTTCCTTCTTCTCGGAATCCGAGAACTTGGTCATCGCATCGAACTTCTTGGTGTTTTCGATCATACGCATCTTCTGAATCGGATCCAGATCTTTATGCGCATAAATGTCTTTTTCGAAGTCTGATGGTTTTGTATATGGCTTGTTGCCATCGATCGGCGCGTCCGACCAACTGCCATCGGTGTTCTTCGTCAGTTTGCGATTTTCGTTGACGTGACGATACTCAGACGGTTTTCCATCCTTACCGTAATCAACTTGAAGCTCCTGATCGCCGACTTTTGCCTTGAGAACTCGATCCTTGTCTTTCACAAGTGTCGATTTCTCTTTCGGATTAGTCTCTTCGATTAGGCCGGCTATAGTCTGACTATGTGTTTCACCGCCATCTTTCTCGGCGTATGAGTAGGTACCATCTTTGGTGAGCGAGATATCGGCTTTCCACTTCGTGGTTCCGGCAGTATATTCTTTCTCGCCCTTCTTCCAGACAGACTCAGAACCTGTTGACGAGACAATTCTCAACTCCTCTGGATTCTGAAGAGTCTGCTTGTCTTTACTGAATTGATCTTTGAAGGTGAAAACAAACTTGCCGCCTTTGTAAGTCGGCACTTCCACTTTCATCGATCCATCCGTGTTATAGGTCTCTCGAATGCCGTTGGCTCTTACCTCTTCACGAGTACCCTTAGCTGGTCCGTCTAGATAGGTTTGCGTCAACGTACCTGTCGCACCGTCTAGCTGCACGTCGCGCTTGGGCGGTACTGGTGGCTTGATGGTAGCCATAACTTCTTCCACGGTGCCGGTCTTGGAAGCCTTTGCCCCGTCGCCGAAGGTTTTCGCGTCGAACTTACCGACGAAACCGACCTTGATGTTGCCTACTTGACCGCCAGCTCCACTGAGGTCGCGGAGCGCCGAATACGCGGTAGGTTCCATACCCGCGCGCATCATCGAGTCCGCCTTCTGGTTGTTGATGACGACGAACACCGCGTTAGTCGGATTGTTCTTCATCGCCGCTTGTTGTGCTTCGGTCAGCTTACCGTCGGCCGTCAGCATACTGACGAGCGGTTGCCCCTTGTCCTTCGCAAGCTTGACAGCAGCCAGGACGTTGGTTTCATTGAATGTAGGATTCGGCGTCTGAGATTCGGCCGCCTTGTCAGCGGCTTCCATAGCCTTCGCTGCCTTCGGATCTTCGACCCACTTGTCCTTATCGACCTGGTGGAACTGCTTTTTCTGAGCTACATCGAAGTAGCTCTTCATTTTATCGCCGTCCCATTCGATATCCTGGAATCGTCCAGTAACTTCGTTGGGTTGATTCTTCTTGAAGGCGTCCTCGCTGGGGTACTGAAGCTTTCCACCATCGGCACGTTCACGCACGATCTTTCCATTGTCGAGCGTAATTTTGACGCTGCCGTCTTCTTGCTTCGCGACATCCGTCACCTTTCGGCCAGGAAAGTCGGGGTGCTCTGCGCTGACCTTGCCAAATTTGTCTTTAAACTGCCAGCCACCAGCATCGGTGGCAGACCATTGGCCCTTGCCGTCGGCCGCATCAACAGGAAGTTTCGGTTTGGCAACCTCAGGCGGTTTGGGTGGACCCATTTGCTCTGCCGGCTTGGGCGGTCCCATCTGCTCTGCCGGTTTCGGCGGAGGCAGAGTTTCGCCCTTGGGACCATCTTTGGGCACATCCGGTTTCGGAGGCTGTGCTATCTCTTTCTTGGGATCTTGCGGCGGCACTTCCGGTTTCGCAGGCGGTACTACTGGAGTGTCTTTCTTCGCGTCCGGCTTCGGCGCATCTTTCTTATCTTCCGGTTTCACAGGCGGCACTAGCGGCGCGTCTTTCTTCGCATCCGGCTTCGGCGCGTCTTTCTTCGCGTCCGGCTTCGGCGCATCTTATTTATCATCCGGTTTCACAGGCGGCGCTAAAGGCGCGTCTTTCTTCGCATCCGGCTTCACCGCATCTTTTTTATCTTCCGGTTTCACAGGCGGCACTAGCGGCGCGTCTTTCTTCGCGTCCGGCTTCGGCGCATCTTTTTTATCTTCCGGTTTCACAGGCGGCGCCAAAGGCGCGTCTTTCTTCGCATCCGGCTTCAGCGCATCTTTCGGGATCTCTAGCTTCGGTAGCGGCAAGACCTCCGCCTTCTTCACGTCCGGTTTGTCCCCAGGTTTCTGAGGTTGCGGTCCGACAAAGGGGGTAAGCGGATCAAATGGTCTGGCTTTTTGTTTGAACGAGTTATCTAAATCAAGATAGTTGACCGTATCTTGGACAGAGCCAAAGGGCGAGCGATAGGGCAGCTTCTTGCCATCACCTTTTTTATCAGTTTCGCCTTTTTTCCCAGATTGTTCGTCGCCTTTCGGCTGACCGATATCGGCCATCACGGGAGGAATGATTAGCATTTCGCCAGATGTAAAAAGCGGATTCGGTCCGGGCGTAGTCTCGCTTTTTTCGGGCTCCTTCTTAGGAGTGTTTTTCGTGGAGTCCTCGGCTGGAGGGTTGAGGACGTCCTTGATGAATATGTTGTGCAGATTATCATCGGCACCAGCGGGGGGCTGGTGAGGGGCATCTATCTGTTTATTTACCATCTATATTCCGTTACGTCGGCGGCTTGAGTGAAAATGTATTGTGATTTTGTGAACAAATAGTGTCCTCCGTGGGGAAAATACGCAGACATTGACGCAGATTATCTTTCCAAGCTTCGCCATTCACGAGTATCAAAAGTTCGGCAGCCCGCAATATCTCAAGTTTTTCGCGTCAAAAGCGAATCTTTTTTGGTGTATCTAAACCGGAAAAAAAATTTTTTCAAAGAAAAAAAACCTCTCCGAGGTTAGGAGAGGTTTTTTACAAATCAAACGACCGTTTTCAGATTGCCTTGGGCGACTCTAAAACGTGCGATTTCGATCATGACGCTGTTGATAGACCTCCTGACTCAATTGATTGAGCTCACGGCTCAAAGCATCGCGTTCGTTGGCATTGAGTACGTTGCCGGAAGCGCGCAATCGAGTTTCGATATCCGAAATACGAGTGTATTTGTTTTGCAGCTCTGATGCCTCGCGTCGGCTTAGGCTTCCATCCTGGACTCCAGCAGAGATGACCTGCTGAATGCCCGCCTGTTTGGCGTCTAGGTTGTTGAATCGATCCCCACCGCGTCGATTAATTGCTCGATCGACATCGTGAGCGAGCGTATCGAGTTCGTCTTGCATCCGCAACCGGTCTCTCCACGACATACGTCCTGTGTTCGAGTTTTTCAGTTCGATCTCGATGTTGGATACAGCCTGAATCTTCGCAAGCAGGTTATTGTATTGTCTGCGATTGATTTTGCCTGTCTTGAAGGCATCCTTAGCCTTACGACGCTGCTCCTGTAGAGCGCGAGCGCTTACCGAGTAATCATATTGTGGCGCCCACGAGCCGCGATTGCCGAACCCAACATAAGGAGTCGAGGGTCTCGGCTTGTACGCAGTTTGAACGTCGTGCATCTGACGATAGACCTGGTTGCTCAGTTTGTTAAGCTCATAGCTGATATCATCTCGCTCGAAGTTGGACAAACCGCCGGCACGCAAGCGAGCCTCAAGAGTGTTGATGCGATTGTAGTCGCTTCTAAGTTGAGTAGCTTCCTGGTTGGTCAAGCTACCATTGCGCAGCCCTTCGTTGATTCGAAAGTCAATGTAAGCTTGTTGGGAGTCGATTTTTGCACCGGAGAAGAGCTGGAAGAATCCGCTAAACTTACCGTCATTGAGCTCGCTATCAATCTGATCGCCGATCAATTCGAGCCTGTCGGTCAGCACGCGAGCTTCATTCCAGGCTAAGCCTGATCGTCGAAGCCTAGATTCGAGCTGAGCCACTTCCGCAAGCTTCTGTCTTAGACGTTCTGCTTCGCGCGGCGAGAGTTTACCAGAGCGCAGACCTTCGGTAATTCTTCTTTCCTGGTCGGCTTGCATGCGATCGACACTACCGAAGTCATAGTTGAAAACGGGAGGAGTCCAGCGATTTCTGAGATTTTGAGCGGTCTCGAAATCGTTGATCTGACGTTCGATCTCTCGCGACAATCTGTTTAACTCGTCGTTGAGACTGGAGCGCTCGCTCGGCGAAAGTCCACCGCCCCTCAGTCTAGATTCGAGATTTGCGATAGTCGCGGCTGACGCCTTCAATCGGGTGCCCTCGGCACTGGTCAGTTTGCCCGAACGCAGACCTGCGTCAATGCGGCTATTGAGTTCTGCCTGCCTGGTGACGACTGCTGCATCACCTCTACCCGGAGTGTTGGCAGTATCTCCATCGCGCATTTGACGGTGCACATCATCGTTTAATCTATTCAATTCATCATTGAGTCTTTCGCGCTCAGCGACTGACAATCCGCCGACGCGCATTTGATTTTCCAGTTCACCGACGCGGCTAGCTTTGACTCGCAAGTCCGCCGCTTCCTGGTTCGTAATGCTACCGTCGCGAACGCCCTGCGCGATACGTTGTTCGATGTTCGCCTGTTTAGAATTTATGTTGGCACCACCGATAATCTCTCCAAGACCACCAAATCTTCCATCGTTGACCTCTTTGTCGATCGCAGCATTGATGTTTTCGAGCTTGCCAATCAGGTCACGTCTTTCTTCGCGCGAGAGACTGTCTCCTGACTGCTTGAGCTGAGCCTCTAAGGAGGCAACCTCTTGCATTCTTGACCGCAAGCGACTGGCTTCGCCCTGGGTCAACTTACCAGTGTTGAGGGCTTGAGTAATCTTCTGATCTTGCTCAGCTTGCATTCGATCGACTCGGTCGAAGTCGAATCGTCCCATCTGAGCCGACGCCGGCTCAATCGACAAGCAAGCTAGCGCCACCAGAGAGATGGATATGGCTAAGCGAATCATTGTATTGACCTCCTAATATGGTCTTTCACACGAAAAATGCTCTTGTTCCCACGGACCTATTTTTATGTAGCTCGTTCAGAACAAAATAGTGCTCACCGTCAACACTTATTGACAGCCAAGACATTTTTTTCTGCAAAACAAACTCGGTCTCACCCTGAGACGTGCGTCGCTCCAGTTTGTTGCAAGAAAATTACAAACGTTTCATCAACTCGTATAATAAGAGTTATCCATATGCCAATAGATCGAATCGCGAAACAGTGCCGCCTGTCACTCATTTCGAACAACCGGTTTCCAAATTTTTGATCGCCGGAACATCGAGCAGACCGTGCAGGTAGTCAATTTCAATGCCGTAGCACTGATACCATCTGCGGTGACGAGTTAACGAGTACTGCAATACAGAATAAATACACTAGCCGATCAACGATGCCACTCTGTCTCGCAGAGGCACCTCGTCGTGCGCGACCGTGTCAACCACGCGCTTGATATTGTATATGGTATCACGTTCTACCGGTGTATACCCAGCCTTGGAGATGAGCTCTTCCATCCGCTCTTTCGCCAGTTGCAATGGCGTCTTGGCACCAGCGGCGTGAGTAATCTTTTCTTCGAGAATCGTGCCGTCCATATCGTCCGCGCCAAAGGAGAGCGCTACTTGAGCGAGGGATTCCCCTAGTTGTATCCAGTAGGCCTTGATGTGCGGGAAGTTATCGAGCAGAAGTCGTCCAATTGCGATATCGCGAAGAAGGTCATCATGACTGGGCTCTTTTACTTCGTCGGCAATATTGGTGCCTTCGTAATAGCACTTCAATGGAATGAAGCACATAAATCCTTTTGATTTATCCTGCTGTTCTCTGAGCAACAGCATGTGGTCTACTTTGTTTTCTGTGTTCTCGCCGATACCGGTCAGCATTGTAGCGGTCGACTTCAAACCCAGACTATGTGCGACTCCGTGAATTTCAAGCCAGACATGTGCAGGCGTCTTTTTCACTGCCATTTTCTCGCGCACGGCATCATCAAAAATCTCGGCGCCACCACCAGGCATACTTTCCAAACCAGCCGCCATCAGCCTACGAAGAGTCTCTTCATAGGTGATACCTTCGAGATTCGAAAGGTACTCGATTTCGACCGCCGTCATAGCCTTGAGATGGATATGCGGAAACTCTTTTTTTATGGTAGATAAGACTTCTTCGTAGTAGTCGAGATCGCAAATAGGGTTGAGACCGCCTACCATGTGGATCTCACTGATGCCGAGATTGACACCTTTGCGTGCTTCATCGAGCACACGATCCACGGTCCAGGTGTAGCTGTCATTGCCAGGATTGGCGTAGGAACAAAATCTGCATGTCTCAACGCAAAAATTGGTCGGATTGAGGTGCATGTTGTGGATGTAATACACGTGCTTTTCTTTGCCTTCGCCTGCCATTCGTCGGCGGGCGAATTCTGCGAGCATGCCCACGCTCAGCAGGTCTTCGCATTGATAGAGCCGTAAAGCGTCTTCCCTCGTTAGTCTGACCCCGTCTGCGACTTTAGCGGCGATGTCGGCTATCGGGCTTTTCGCACCAATTTGTTCAAGTATCCCAGTGACCATGTTTGCATCCTCGGGCGCAATGTTTCTCAAGAAGTGGCCCAGATCCTAGCATGCAATGCCAGTTTGAATCATTTAGACGATTGAGGATTTGCCTCCAATTGCACGCCGGAGGCAGTATTGGCGAGCCTCCAGACGTAGCCTATCGAATTCGCCCTCACCCCGAAGATGAGATACAACAGCGAAACCACGACAGATACGGCTGTCCACGCCGGCAAGCCTGTACAAATTAACTTCTGACACGTATCAATTATTAACGAAGGTGTTATAGCGACGACACTCAACCGTACCAATTGTGGATACGTGAGCCTGCATCTGTTGAAAACGGCGAACACCTTGCCGATCAGTCCATAAAGCAAAACTTGAATGGCACAGGTGAGGAATGAGAAAAGCCAGAATGCACCCAAAACCACGACACCTAGCCAGTTGCGAGCCATATCCAAATTATCGATGTAATACGTCCAGGAGTACGTCGTCTCCTTGACGTGAGTAAAATCGTAGATTCGTTCCTTACCGTCAAAGTGGAAGATGACACGCTTCGCTTGCAGGAAGATGCCGTCTTTATCCAGTGCCGGCTCAGTCGGATGGGCCGAAAGATCGAACGTGACCAGTACCTTACCGGATCTAGGATCCTTAATTTCATGGAACTTGTAGGGCTTATCGATGGTCATGAACCCATCTTTGATCTCCATCACCGGCATCTCATTGAGAACCGGCTTGAGATATCCCTCAACCAGATCGTTGAACAAGAAGTGCACATGGATAGCGGTGATAGCCCAGAGCACAACAAGAACTCCGACCAGGTATCGATATCCCAGACCCCGCCAGACATGCGCGGCTTCGCGATAAATCTCCGGCGAGTACCAGCACTTATAGATAGCCTTCCAGGGTGCGACTTTACTCACCATTTCAGCTTCTCGTCCAACCACCTTTGATTGATGAGCGCGGTCATGACGTGATCTTGCCATTCCCCATTGATGCGCAGGTAATCGCGCGCGTAGCCTTCTGCTGCGAATCCGAGACTCTTCAAAAGTCTACCACTTCGCTCGTTGGTAGGGACATAGTTGGCCATGATTCGATGGAGATTCATCTCGTCAAAGGCATATGTAATCGAAGCCTGCAATGCTTCCTTCATGTAGCCTCTACCCTCGACCTGCTGTGCGATACCGTAACCCAAGAAGCAAAACTGCGCGGCACGCCTGATGATGCTCGAGAAGTGAATAGTACCAATTACGGTATTAGGACTATCTTTCTCATAAAGACACAGATGAAGTGACTTATCATTCTGAAAATCATCGGCATGATTCGTAAGCTGCTGCTTCCAGTAATCCAGCATGTAGTAGTCATCCGGATACACCGGACTATATCTCTGCAGATGCTCGCGGTTAGCCGTGACGTACGTCAGCATCTGTGACGCCTCACTCGGCGCGCACATGGTTGCTACCAACCGCTCAGTCACGAGCTCAGGGATCTGTTTCAACCTTTGATAGAACTCTCTTAGTCGCCGCCGCCGCCAACCCAGAAGCCTTCGATAGTGCGATTGCCTCTCGACATACGCTCTTCGAGAGTGGCTAGAGTTTGAATCATAGGGTTGGAAATTTTCACAGGAGCCTGTTGCCCCATTGACTCACTCTCCGCATCAGGAGAAAACGACGTCACAGGCGTGAAATCCATGTCAGCTTCTTGCTCTGCTTCAGCCGAGACCTGAGGCAAGAAAATGTCATCGCCTACTTCCAACGGGTCTACTCTGTAGTGGACGCCGGACAGACTGATAGGGTCGGCTTCGTAAGACTCTTCTTGCGGACGACTGAACGCCATGAATGTATGTTCAATCGCTGGAAGCGGCAGCTGATCTCGCTCGTCGCTGGCTCTTTGCGCTTCTGCCAGCCGTCGATTAAAGTCAGCTGTGTCGAATGATCCTGCTGAGGCAGGCTCGTAATCTTCACGATGAAGCCATTTGTTGATCGCCTGACGGTTGCGCTGAACAGAAGTCATGTTCGGGTCGCGCGGCATATCGCTCGTCACGCGCCTGCGAACCTGGTCGACCGCCACCGAGCCAGTAGCTTCCGGACTGATTCTACTCGTCCGGGAGCGCATCTGCTCCAGTCTCTGCTTTGTTCTCTCTAATTCTTGAAAATCTGCGACTTCTTCTTTACGCGCCAAGTTGCCTTCGAATTTTTCGCTAATTCGATTCCAAAGGAATTTCAATTTATCGAACACGTATTTCATTCTCCCGCAAATAGAGCCAGTCGGAACTCCCCAATAATCCCAAGTGCAATCTCATCTGCATACTTTAGCGATATTTACGCCGAAGTAAATGGGGAATTTACGCACAAAATAAGCGCAATTTAATCAAACTAAGAGCCAGTTAAGCCAAACATACAAGTTGTGACTAGATTTCGAGTCTCGACCTGAAAGCCAAGTGATCTTGAGTACAGGAATTGATTAAGTTTGGGAAACACCTATTGATCAGACGAAGCCAATTCGCTTTCTCGACTCTTTCGGACTGACTCGAACCTGTCTGACCCCAAGCGAGATCAAATGCCGTTTAATTAACTCGAAAAATTGTTCTCTGTCCTTCGCTTTGATGACGGCCAGGTTGTGAGCCTCGGAAAGCGCCACCGGATAGCCTCTACCCTTCAGTGTCTGCACCGCTACCACGGCCATGGCGAGGTCGCGCATGGCGGCATCAGTCGCCAACCACCTGGGTACTTCACATCTGGCGATCTCACTGCCCAGGTTGAAGTAGGCGAAGCATATCTGCTGATCGGCTCCAAGGCGCCGAGATATAGCTTGAGAGGTTAGACAAAACGAGCTTCTCGTCCCTGGAGCCAAATGCTCGCCGATCAACTGCCGATCGGTGAGCGGCCATATCGTTGAGCACGGAAACTCTTCCTCGTTGAGATCACCACAATGCTCTCTACAGTTGGTGGTCTCGAACGGACAGATGAACGTCCTCAGCATATTGACGATCTCGGAGCTTCGACTATGGCTGATATAACCAATCAGACCTATGCCTGCTTGCTGAAGCGAGCGAAGGCAACCCTCCATGCGCTGCAGATATGATTCCTGATACCCATCCGGCATCTTGTCCAGTGACCATGGAATGAGCGAACCGTCGTACATCGCCACCACAGGCAGTCCTCTCTCTTGAGCGCTCAAGGAATGCTCGACGAGAACCTCCAACTCGAACATCGTGCGCTCTAGACTCACGAAGAGTTCGTCTATGTGAATCCGGCGCCGATCAACGAGCGGATACAAGTCATCCGGGCGATGGTGCAGGCGAGGGTAACTTTCCAACTTCGGCGGAAACTTAGCACCGTAGTGAATGGTGGCAAGACCAACGTTAAGCAGGTAACAGTTATGGACCTCGTGATGGCTCGGCATGATCTGAGAGCCGTCCACACCGACGACAGTCACCGCCGCCGGTGCCTCACTCAATTTAATATCGAAGCTAAATCCTTCCAAAGGAATTGCCACCGGCCACAGTGCCCAACCCGCACTGTCTTCCAATCTCTCGAGAAAGCGGCGATCCTCATCGATCGCGGACTCTAGGGCAACCATCGCTCGCTCTACTACCTGTTTGTGCGAAGCTTCGCGAACAGCATCTAGTCCCACTTCCTGTATCTGTTTGTAGACCTTCGAGAAATCAAGCATGGTCGTCCTCCATCAGATGTTTTAGCTGCGCGCGAATTTTGAATGGAGAGCTGCGCGTAGCCGGATCGAGCTTTTCGATAAAAGTAACAAACCTCGCCAGATTAGAGCCTTCAGATGATTTTCCTATGCCGACCATAAATGAAAGCAGTCCATTAAGAAAACCGCCTGATTCATTATCCTCTGTCGCTGAAATTCGACCGTCTCCAGAACCAGCCACTGCGGACTGAAGATAGTCGAAGTCATAGTCGGACATCACTATTTGACCACCAGGCTTCGCATCCATTTCCGGACAGCAAAACAACTTAATCGAGTCGAAAGACTTTGGTATCACCGGCGGCACCAAGGTCTGAAGTGCTATTAGCGACGTCAAGATTTGACCTAGCCAGATCGACAGGACCTCAGCGTCGATCAAAAAAGGCAAGGATTGCTTCAGATTATCAAAACCGTCCGAGGTCAGCTCGATTCCCTTTGGTGGACACGTTATTAGCATTAGAATCCCGTCCCGGTTGAGGTAAAAGTCATTCAGCTTTACCACTCCAGACAGGTCGAGATTTTGAAGAACGCGTAATCGCCGGAGGAGATTGCCTGTGTAAGCACCATTGGTAGTGCAGTCACCAGGTTGATCGAAAACTCGCAGACTTCGCATCTCGACGAAATTGTTAGTCCAGAGATCGCGCATCAAAGTGCGTCCTGATTTACCTTTCTCGTTCTGACTGGAATATCGTTGAATCCATCCATCTTCGTGCCCCCTGAAAAGCGGCTCCTGATGCTCCTCTTCCTTATCGCGCAAACAGGCAATCTGGTCTTTAGAATCGATCGTATATCCGATGCTCGAGTAAAGCATTTCGCGGTCAACGATAGATTCGGAAGGATTGTCGAGTCCAAGAATTGCTTTTGACACCGATGTAACGGTTGCAAAGGCACTGGGGTGAAGTACAGTTGTCTTGCGCCTCACCTTGGTTTCGCCGATTTTTTCCGCTATTCTGCGCATCGCAATTACAGCGTTGTCAAATGTGGTCGATGGCATGAGAACCAGATAATGGGCAGGTTGGACGAAGCAGATCCTATCCTCTTCTCGAAGGAATTTGAACAAGACACTGACAATCGCCTTGTCCAAAAGCTCCTTCTCGTGAGCGCTCGCTTTCTTGTATTCAAGAACAGTCACGGATGAAAGAGAGAAGTCACGTTGATCTTTTTGAAACCGCCTGCAATACCGCGAGACCGACTCCTGAAAAGCCTCGACACTGAGCGGTCGTCGCGTATTGTTACGTCTGTCAAGATTGTTGTCGGAGCGGTCGGTGTCTACACCTTGACGGCGCTCCAATATGAAGCCGTCCTTCGACGATCGTCGTGGCTGCGAACCGGATTTTCCTGAGTCTTTCTTCACCTGCGCCTCGAAGACCTACTAGTATGTTACCCGCTCAGAGGTCGAAGAACGTCACACTTTCCATGAGATCTGGGTAGTTTGCTACAATCAACAAATTGTTGTAAGTTCGCGGAGCTGACACCAAATGGCAAAGATTACTCAACTGCTACCCAACGATATGGACCTGGCGGAAACCTTGGCTGGCAGAGTCAATCAGATCCGAAATTTCAGAAATCTCACCGTTCGAGATCTGGCCAAAGCCTCCAGGATGACCGTGGCTCGCATCGAGGACATCGAATCCGGATTAGAGACCTGGCTATCTGCGCCTGATCGTCAGGTGCTGGCCAAAGCGCTCAGAGTCGAGCCAATCATGCTGCTCGAAGTCGAGTACCGTCCACCCGAGGCGAGCGAGCCGGAGGAGTTGAGCACAGTCAGCCTGGCCATGATGGAAGAGCTGGCAGATGCAGTGCTTCACGGAGTCAGACAGATTCCATGTCCACGATGCCAGACGCCGATGAACTGCAGTGCGCAAGAGGCTATCGATCTGGAGAACAACCACATATATCTGCCAATGGCTTACTGCCCGAAATGTCCATTTGTTTTGAAGTAGAGCCAAGAAGGAACGGTTCGTATGAAAGTAACAACTCTGCTCGAATACTGGCGCATAGGTGATGGTGATGCAAGTCTCTTCGGCGAAGGAGACGAGGCGATCCTCCAGTTTTGCATTCCAGAAGCAGATCTCAGTATTGATCATCCTGACTCTGCCACTCACTTCACGCAGGTAGTGGATGCAAACTACTCTTTTTGCGGTCAGGTAATTTATAGTGACATCGGAATCGTTCTGGATTGCGACTCAATCCAGTTCGACCTGTGCGGATATGCTGGTCCCCCCACGTTATTGATAGGACACTTCTGTTTTCCGGGCGATAGACTCAGGGGAAAGGGCGATCTGATTTACTACGATCATGGGAAAGAGCTGATTTCCTCGGACGACACACTCCTAGCTGTGCCTCCTCACGCCTACGCATGCAAAGCACTGTCAGTGCGATACGATTCGAGCAACGATGCTCGGTACATTGATTTCGAGGTAATCGATTCATTTAAGGTTAATCGCAAAAAGATCAACCAACATGAGTCGCTGTGGGCAGAAGCTTCAAAGCATTTGAAGCGTTGGCTCCGACAGGACGGTCGTTGATTACAGACTGCTGATCGCGCGCAGTTGCTTCGACTTGCTTATCTTATCTTTCAAACAGCTCAGGGCGACCTCGAATTGCTCATTGTGCATCGCGACCTGAACATCTGGACGTACTCCAACTTTGTTGATGTCCTCTCCGTTGGGTGTTAGATACTTCGAGACTGTAATGTGGACAGCGGCTCCGCCGGGAAGATTATTAATCTCCTGAACAAGTCCCTTGCCGTAGCTATTCATTCCAACAATGGTGGCTCTCTTGTTGTCCTTGAGCGCACCGGCAAGGATCTCGCTCGCGCTGGCGGTCTCTTCATCAATCAGAACGACCAGGGGCTGATGAGTCACCGGGCTACCGGACGACAAATCAGTGTGCTTGCCGCGACGGCTTATCGTACTGACGACTGCTCCGTTATCGAGCAGCATGTCAGCGACCTCGACTGCGTTGATGAACAGTCCACCAGGATTTCTTCTCAGGTCCAGAATGAGCCCATCGGCGCTTTCCAATTTCTTCAGCGCGGCTTTGAACTCGAACGCGGCATCATTGGAGAGAAACGTCGAAATCTGTACATATCCGATATTGCCATCCAGCATCTTTGAATTGACAGACTTAATAGTAATTTCCTTTCGCTCTACGGCAATCGTCCGGTTCGGACGACTTTCATTGCCTTTGACTGTGAGATCTACCGACGTGCCAGTATCTCCGCGAATCAGCTCCGCTGCCTTCGGTGCAGTAAGACCAGCCGCGCTCAATCCCTGGATCGAAAGAATTTCATCACCCTCGGCGATACCAGCTTGATCGGCAGGTCCGCCTTCCAGTACTCGCTTGACGAGCAGACCGTCCTCTACCTGCTGGAGATTAACACCGATCCCGACAAACCGAGAGTTGATCGCGTTGTTCTCTTCCTGGAAGTCAATTGGATCGAGGAACCTTGTATAGGGATCGTGGAGATTGCCCAACATCAATTTGATGCATTCATGAGCGTCTTTTGTCGTCTTGATCTTGGCATCGTATTTGTGCTCGAGAGCCGTCCAATTGACGCCATTGTATTTAGGATTGTAGAAGTTATCTCTCACCAACTGCCAAGCGCGGTGATAGGTTTCCCTAGGAGTTACCGAGTATCCGTGGCGTCCTTGCCCCTGGGCCGGTTGATTGAATGTTATGGCAGCGAACGTGCCAAGTAATGCTAAAAGCAAAGTACGTTTCATAGTTTGGTAATACGCCTACTAAGTCGACTTTAGGAGAGAGGTTTGCAATTCAACGGACCCTTCAGATTTCGCTGGGCGAACTGAGAAATTCGTCTTTCCGAATTTTCATTATAAGGGCAGATGTCTTCAATAGCTTTGCAACTACCAAACTTTTTCGAAAATTCCCGTGAAAGCCCTAGTAATCTGCCTCCGTTTAACAGAAGCTTTCCCAGATCTTTTGATCTTACGATCAAGCTAGTCTATGCAGCAGCGCTAATAAATAGGACTCTGGCTTCCAGATGAAGCCATCAATGCAAAGCCGAACGAGGCCGACGCTCTACAGGATTATTTTGAAACCTCGATCTATGCGGGTGAAACCGAACGCTTGTCGAAACACTGGCGAACTGTGTCGTCCAGCTTGACTTTGATCCGACTCAGCCGCTCGGCAATTTCGATGCGCCGCTTTTGCAAGCCAAGCATCTGCTGGCGACGATGATCATCAAGCGCTTCGGCGAAGAGCTTATGCAATGCAATCTCTTCACCCTGCGTCCACCAGAGTTCTTCTATGACCGTCCCGATTTCATCGTACTCGGCCTCGTCCATCATCTTGTCGAAAAGACGATACTCGTTGCTCAACATATACTCGAAAGCGCTTCGAACCTCTTCTCTCAGATTTTGCGCAGCATGAGAAATAATGGATGCCGTAAGCTCGGATTCAAGCGGACCGGACCGCTGATATAACAGGTTAAGCGTCTCCTCCAACAAGTATCTTTTGAAGGCGACCTGGGTCCAGAGAAAATCCGCAAAATAAGCAACACAAACTCGGTGCACTATTTCCTGGCGACTCGGCAGATAGCTTATCGGCAAGCGGCTGCGCGACGAGAGATTGGACAAAGAACGAACAGCGCCATAAAGCCTGTCGATCAGCTCCCTCATCCCGCTAATCGTAGCCTCTCTCAAGCCCGGTAACTCTCTTTCCAGACCGCGCTCCGCGGCCATGATGATGAGGATCTCTCGGCGCAAGAAGGTGAGGTTGGCGCCCATGTCTTCGAAAACTTTCAAGGCGGTTGCGTCCGGCAAATCGATCAAACCCAAAAGGAGGTGAACAGGCTCGATATCGTTGTCGCCGAAGAAAAGAGAATAGTCGAATGCTCGAGTCAAGGCTTGAACGGTCAAGTCGCTGAAGCCAATCGGTTTGTCCACGGCTTGCGGAGACACAACCGGATTTGGAAAACCGCTTTCGACGACGTCCGGGCGATCTGAATAAAGAAGCTCTGATTCCGGGTGATCTTTAAACAGTCTTTCGACCTCAGCCCGCGTGTTCTCCTCGGTCATCTTCATGGTCGAGAGCGCGAAGGAAGACATAGAATCGGAATCGCTGGCAAGCGCGACCAGAAGGTGCTCCGTGCAGACATACGCATGATTCATGTTGAGGCATTCCGCCATCGCATGTTGCACCACACTCAGTAAAGACTCACCGGCTCTCTCGAAGACCGTATCAATCATGAAGGAACTCCAATTAGAAAATGTTCACCTCTAGACAAGCGTTTCACCTAGAGACCGACTATCGATCTGGCATAGTACTGTCTTGATTACAGTATTGGCAACTTATCAACCCTAATTCAGCGGTACAATCAACAGCTAGCGTTGAGTAGAAACCAGTGGGGACCTCAATTGAGAATTCTTATAGCCAATGACGACGGCATCTATGCACCGGGACTAAAGGCGCTCGCCGCGCGGCTAGCCGAAGAGCCGCACCATGAAGTCTATGTGGTCGCCCCCGACCGCGAGCGAAGTGCTACTGGGCATTCGCTCACATTACACAAACCGTTACGTGTAGAAGAGGTCGAGCTGCCGGGAAAGATGCGGCAATGTTGGTCAACCACCGGGACGCCAAGCGATTGTGTAAAACTTGCGATCAGCGTGCTGTTAGATCAACCACCTGACCTCGTGATATCAGGAATCAACAACGGAGCCAATCTCGGTAGCGACGTACTCTACTCGGGCACAGTTGCGGCCGCGATGGAAGGCGCATTTCTCGATGTCACGAGCATGGCTGTCAGTCTGGTTACCAAAGGCGAAGGAAAACACTTCAACGTTGCAGCAGATTTCGTGGCCAGATTCGTCAACTTCTTCAAGAACGCACACCTGGACTCCAAGACTTTGATCAACATCAACGTCCCGAGCCTGCCGCAGGAAAAAATCAAGGGAGTTCGCGTTACAGAACTGGGAATGAGACTCTACAACGACTGGTTCGAAAAACGACACGATCCAAGGGGTCGAGATTATTACTGGCTCACCGGTCACGCCATCGAAGAAGGGGAGTTGGAGACGTCGGACGCCTATGCGCTAGCGCACGATATCATCTCTGTCACACCTGTGACCTTCAATATGACCGATAGAGGAGCGCTGTCAAAACTGGAGGCACTATCTGGTCTAAACGAGCTTTCCAGGCTGGACAGTAGCGAAGTTCAGAAAGCTTGATTGCGGCGAACTGGTCGAAGCGACAAAGAATGGGCACCAGATATGGAGTCATTCACCTCTAGTGAGATTGATGTAATGAGTACGGAAGCAACACCAGCGCTAATCGGTCTCGATCCCGATCTGGCAGTCAAGTCATTCTTCCAGGACAAAGACTGGGTTTTTAAAAGCGCAGTCGGCGGTGCATTTAATATAGTATCGATACTACTGTTGGTGCTCAGCAGAGAAGCGCCGCTGTTGATTCTGCTCTGTTTCTCTTTATGGGCAATTAACGGGGGCTTCGTCCTGCGGACTATTCGACAGAAGCTGCTCGATGCTGGGGGAAAACTGCCGGAGTGGGGAGACTGGCAAGATCTTTTCGTTTCTGGAATGAGCTGGCTGGCAGTAGCGACAGGTTGTTTTCTCATAGTCGGAACAGCTGGGTTCACCAACCTTCTGGTAGGCGCTACTTTGAGCCTGGTGAAGACTTATACCGACAGCTTCGTGGTTTGGATGAGCGTCTCGTTGATCTCGACAGCTCTCATTGCACTAACTCTTAACTTCATACTGACTATGATGATGGTCAACTTCGCAGAACAAGAGAGCATGAGATCCGCATTCAATCTCATTAAGGTGATCAAACGCATCAGCAGCAGTCCTCGTGACTTTCTTTCAGCGTGGCTTTTGGGATTGGGGATTCAGCTTCTCGGAGTACTGATTCCGACAATCACCGTAGTTGGTATCATGTTCCTTCCGTCAGTAATGTTCGCATCACAATTGCTCGCCGCATCCATTGTGGCGCAAGCATGGGCGTGCACCGCAGACCGACAGTCAGTCAAAGCTACTTGATACAAAAGCTAATCGGCTTGCTTCACCAGACAAGTCTCATTCTTTGGGAGCCACTTCTCTAGAGTCTTATTCAATTGCTCGATTGAAGCCGGTTTGCTCAGATAGTCGTCCATTCCAGCGGCGATACATTTTTCACGATCTCCGCTCATGGCGTGGGCGGTCAGCCCAACTATAGGAACATGTCGCCCGGTGAGGACCTCCGCCTTCCGAATGGCCTTGGCCGCCTCCAGTCCATCCATGTCTGGCATCTGACAATCCATCAGGACGAGGACATTAGGTGTTCCTTCCAGAGCCTGAATAGCCTCTTTGCCATTCGAGACAACTTTACAGTTGTGACCGAGCTTCTTCAACTGCAATTGAGTAACCATTTGATTGACGGGATTGTCTTCGGCCAGGAGAATTGTAAATCGCTCTGAGCTCTTCCGATAAACAGGAACGTTGGTATCGCTGATGCTACCAACCACGGAAGGCAGCTTGTCTCCCTTGATGACCCTCAAGATGCAGTCAAACAGCGTAGATTGCATAACAGGTTTTGTAAGATATGCGGAGAATCCAGATTTCAATGCTCGCTCGCCTAGACCATCATCTCCGGTGCAGAGAATCATTCTCGTATCGATGAAGCCATCGTTTCGAATGTTTTCCAGTAACTCGAAAGCGCTGAGATCTGGTAATTTCGACTCCATAAATACCAGGTCATAAGGGAGATTGATACGCTCTTGTTCCGCCATCATCCTTAGTGCTTGACCGGCACCATCGGCAGTATCGACCCTGATCTTCCATGATGTGAGGTAGGAGTGAAGGATGTCGCGGGCGCTTTGCTGCGAATCAACCTGTAGAACTCTGACTTGCTTGAACTCATCGGGGGCAGCCGGTTTTTCCAGGTCGCCCGGCTTGAGATTAACTACGAATGAGAAAGTCGATCCCTGCCCAGGCAAACTAGCCACGCTGATTTCACCATCCATCAGTTCAACCAGTCTCTTCGAAATGGATAGACCCAGCCCTGTACCACCGAATTTCCTAGTAGTCGAACCGTCCGCCTGAGTGAACGGTCTAAACAATCTGCCCTGTTCTTCTAGCGACAGACCGATTCCGGTATCAGAAATACTGAACAGAATGGTCATCTTGCCGTCCGGAGCTGGTTCCAGGGTCTCGACCCTGGTGACTTTCACAATAACTTCTCCGGCCTCGGTAAATCTGATTGCATTGCCGACAAGGTTAAGTAATACCTGCCTCAATCGACCTGGGTCTCCAAAAATTGTTCTCGGTAACTCCGGATCGATGTACGTCATGAGGCTAAGCCTTTTATCGCGAGCCGACTCAGACAGAATCGCGGCTGTACCTTCGACAAGTGGTGCCAATTCAAAATCGACCGGCTCGAGATCAAGCTTTCCTGCCGCGATTTTCGACAAATCGAGGATATCATTGATCAGTGTAAGCAAACCCTGCGCCGATTCCTTTATCCTTATACCGAACTCGTATTGCTCGGAGTCAAGCGAGGTTCCGAGCAGTAGTTCTGAGAAGCCAATTACAGCGTTCATCGGCGTTCGAATCTCGTGGCTCATGTTGGCAAGAAATTCATCCTTGAGTCTGTCGGCTTTTTGCAGTTGCGTACTGCGCTCTTCCAACAACTCACGCTCGTTCTCTTTACTCGCGAGTTCCGCCACCATTCTCTGTTTTTCCGCCTCGAGACGGTCCCTTACCTCTTCCATTCGGCGCTTCTCAATCTCACGAATGAGATTGTTCTGCTGTTTAATACGCTGCGTTTTCCTGAACAAATCGACGAAAAAATGCACCTTCGAGAGCAACACGTGAGAGGCAAAAGGCTTGGCTATGAAGTCCACTGCGCCAAGGGCGTACGCCTCTGATTCGTAGACATCTTCCGTGTACATCGCGGTCAGGAATATGATCGGGATGTGCTTCGAGACCTCTCTTTGCCTGATCATTGCGGCTGTCTCAAAGCCATCCATGTCAGGCATTTGAATGTCCAACAGAATGAGAGCAACCTCATTATCCAACAACAACTTCAATGCTTCGCGACCGGAGCCAGCCCTGATTATCTGCTGAGCGAAGCCGGAGAGAAGTGCTTCGAGCGCGACAAGATTCTCCGGCTGATCGTCGACGATCAATATTTTGGCATTGTTGTCATCGATCGCGGTCATACATTGTTCACCAGGAGCGGGTGTGGTCATTCATATAACCACACCCGCAGGAGAGATTTGAGTTGCTCGACATCGACCGGTTTGGCGATGTAATCGGAGGCTCCCGCCTCCATACACTTCTCGCGATCGCCTTTCATCGCTTTCGCGGTCAATGCAATGATGGGCAGTTTTTCAAACTGCTCGATATCGCGGATTCTCCGGATAGTTTCGAAACCGTCCATGTCCGGCATCATCACATCCATCAAAACCACTTCGATTGCAGGATCGTGCGCGAGAATTTTAATTGCTTCCTTCCCACGCTCTGCATAACTGACCTTCATGTGATTCGCTTCCAGAATGCTGGTGAGCGCGAAGATATTGCGGACATCGTCGTCTACAATCAGAATCTTCCTGTCTTTGAGGACGCGATCGAGTTTTTGAGATCGTTCGATCATGACTCTTGCCGGTTCCGGCATGTCCTGCTGGAGACGGTGCAAGAACAGAGCGGTCTCATCAAGCAGGCGATGAGGCGACTCGGCTTCTTTGACAAGAGTCATCTTGCCCATGCGCTGCACTTCCAGTTGTTCTTCTTCGGTGAAATCTCGTCCGGCATAGACAATCACAGGCAATCTCACGATACCCAGGTCGTCTCGAATGCGTCGGACAAACTCATATCCGCTCATATCAGATAGTGTGGTTGCCACTACGAGGCAATCGAAGTGCTCATTTTTCAGCAGATCCAGAGCTTCCTTGCCTGTCATCGCCATCTTGCTCTTCACGTCGCCGTCGCCTATGAGCTCGAGAACCGAGCGAGCCTGATCGCGATCCGGTTCGATCACGAGCAGTTTTTTGGCAGAACATGCTACAAAACTCTTCACCTGCTCCAGAGCCTCATTGATAGCATCTTTGTTGACTGGCTTATCGAGATAACCGATGACCCCCTGACGGAAACCTCTTTCTCGCTGCTGGTCGCAAGAGATGACGTTAACCGGTATGTGGCGGGTAGTGGGGTCATGCTTTAGCCTGTCTAGTATCGTCCAACCGTCCATGTCCGGCAGTCTTAGATCTAGTGTTATAGCATCAGGTACGAATCTCCGTGCCAATGCCAGAGCAGATTCGCCGGTAACCGCCACCAGTCCCTTGAATCCGGACTCTCTTGCCATATCGAGAAGCAATCGGGCAAATAGCTGATCGTCTTCGATAATCAATAGCACCCAATCGCCAGATTCGAGGCTACCTCTGTCGTCAGCCACGACGTTTTCCAGAAGCAGTGCCTTCTCGGTGAGAAGGTCCTGCGGTGCGACTGACGGAGGCGGCGCAGCCTGCACCTCTCTATATACTCCGCGACGCAGTACAGTTTGCGAAGGTGAATAGGATTCCGGCATATAGAGGGTGAATGTGCTGCCTTCTCCAGGAGCGCTATCGACCCTGAGCTCACCGCCGAGCAGATTGGCGATTTCGCGGCTGATAGGCAAGCCCAGTCCGGTTCCGCCATATTTGCGGCTCGTACTACCATCGGCTTGCTGGAATGCTTCGAAGATAATCTTCTGTTTGTCGAGCGGAATACCGATACCGGTGTCTTTGACGGCGAACGATAGGACCATGGAAGCTTGATTGAGCTTTTCGCGCTCGGCGCTCCATCCCTGCTCCGCCACCCCGAAGGCAAGTACGACTTTGCCTACTTCGGTAAACTTGAAGGCGTTCGATAGAAGGTTCTTCAGCACCTGTTGCAATCGCTTCGAGTCCGTCAAAAGCTTGGTCGGCAAGTCCGGACTGATATCGATCTCGAATTCGAGCCCCTTGGCCTCCGCCACCTGTCTGAAATTGCGCTCCAGAGACATGCGAATTTCGTCGAAAGCGACATCCGCCACGTCGATTGCAATTGTTCCGGATTCGATCTTGGACAGGTCGAGGATGTCGTTGATGAGCTCGAGCAGGTCGGATCCGGACTCGTGAATCGTCTTGGAAAAATCGACTTGCTTGTCCGAGAGGTTGCCTTCGCCATTCTCCGACAAGAGCTTGGATAGAATCAGCAAGCTATTGAGTGGAGTACGCAGCTCGTGCGACATGTTGGCGAGGAATTCGGACTTGTACTTGGATGTGAGCGCGAGCTGTTCGGCTTTCTCTTCCAGACTTCTTCTTGCCTGCTCGATTTCCTGGTTCTTTCGTTCCACCTCCGTATTCTGAGAAGCGAGCAGTTTTGCCTTTTCTTCCAACTCTTCGTTGGTATTGCGCAGCTCTTCTTGCTGTCTCGTGAGCATTTCTTCCGACGCCTGCAGGGTCTTTGCTTGTTGTTCCAGTCGTCTGTTGGTCTCGGTCAGTTCTTCCTGTTGAACCTGCAGCTCTTGCGCCAGTGACTGCGATTGCTTCAGGAGGTTTTCCGTTCTCATGTTCGCTTCGATGGTATTAAGCACGATACCAATACTTTCAGTAAGCTGATCGAGGAAGTTCAAGTGTGTTTCCGAGAAATAGTTGAACGAGGCGAGTTCGATAATCGCTTTGACCTCACCTTCGAACAACACCGGCAGCGCCACTATGTTACGAGGAGAACTTTCGCCCAATCCGGATGCAATCTTCAGGTAATCACCCGGCACATCCTCGATTAGAATCCTCTGCTTCTCGAGTGCGCACTGTCCGATCAAACCTTCCCTAAGTCTGAACTTCTCGGAGAGCTGTTTGCGTCTCTGATATGCATAGCTTCCCAATAGTTTGAGAACCGGCTCGCCTTCGTCGAGTTCATTAATATAGAACACACCGAGTTGCGCTCTGACGAGTGGTGCCACTTCGGACAGAATCAGGTTAGCTACAGTGAGCAAATCTCTTTGCCCCTGTAGCATACTCGTGAACTTCGCAAGGTTGGTCTTCAACCAGTCCTGCTCAGTGTTTTTCTGCGTCGTATCCTTGAGGTTACGGATCATCTCGTTGATGTTATCTTTGAGCGCCGCGACCTCACCCCGGGCTTCTACGTCGATGGCTCGGGTGAGGTCACCCTTCGTCACCGCTGTTGCTACTTCCGCGATAGCGCGTACCTGTGTCGTCAGGTTAGCAGCCAGACCGTTGACGTTGTCGGTAAGATCCTTCCACGTACCCGACACACCTTGCACGTCCGCCTGTCCGCCGAGCTTACCTTCGGTTCCTACTTCCCTTGCCACACGAGTTACCTCTGAGGCGAAAGACGAGAGCTGGTCCACCATGACGTTGATGGTGTTTTTCAACTCCAAGATTTCGCCTTTAACGTCCACGGTGATCTTTTTGGAGAGATCGCCTTTCGCCACAGCCGTTGTCACTTCTGCGATGTTACGCACCTGAGCTGTCAGGTTGGATGCCATCGAGTTGACGGAGTCGGTGAGGTCTTTCCAGGTACCGGACACGCCCTTCACCTGCGCCTGACCGCCGAGTTTGCCTTCCGTACCTACTTCTCTCGCCACACGAGTTACCTCGGAGGTGAAGGAGCTGAGCTGATCCACCATTGTGTTGATTGTTTTTGCGGTTCTTAAGAACTCGCCTTTGAGTGGACCGCCCTCGATTTCGAGAGCCATCGTCTGAGTCAAATCCCCTTTTGCCACCGCGCCAATAACACGTGAGACCTCAGTCGTCGGTCGGACAAGATCGCCCACCAGATTGTTGACGGATTCGATACACTCAGCCCAACCGCCGCTGGCGTCACTAAGCGCGGCGCGTTGCTTGATCTTCCCTTCTTTACCAACGACCGTGCTGATTCGGTCCATCTCGTCGGTCAGGCGCTGCTGGAGCTCGGCGATGTGGTTGAACGCTTCGGCGATGTCACCGGCAATACCAGTCTCATCAAGCGGCAAGCGGACGGAGAAGTCGCCTTTCCCCATCATCCTCAAGCCCCGCAGCAGTTGCTTCGCATCAACCGAGTCTCTGTGGTTAGTCTGCGCCTGGGTGGTTGCCTTGTCCTGCTCTCCTGTGCGACGAGTGGTTGTCATCTTGCTGTAGCCTCTATTGTTTAAAAACTTGGTGAGAGAATCGTGAGCGATTTTGCAGGTCTAAATTAATAGATTCCTTTTGAAGGAGTCTTGACTCATGCTTGATCACAACCAGAGATTAGACCTGAAACTAGAACAATCCTGCGAGAGACGAAAGTTTCTCGCAAGAAAATAATTTTTTTATATGACTCCTATAAAAGAGTCTGCCACATAGAAAGACAAAAATCACGAATTTACGCCGGTCCTTGGTTAACTTTCGGTGTGAAAACCTGCGAACTGAGCACGACTTTGCCAATTGGCAACAATTGAGGAGAATACATACAGTATTACTGGCGGTGCCTATGCCAATTTAGAGGTCTTGTCGACGCCGCCTCCCTGCAGTCAGTGGGAATGCTTGAGCTGTTGCTCTACATACTCAATTGCCGGTAAGACAGGAACATCCAGTGAAGCCTTATAGCGCAGATTTTTCGGCACACGTTTTAAATTGGGGAAGAGCTTGCGAGCGGTTTCGACCAGGTGTCTCGCCTGTTGTCTTGACCTTGCTCAATCGCTACTTTTGCCAACCTGGCATAAGGCCCGGAAAGCCTATGCCGGTAGAACGGAATTGAATCTTTTTTCGGATCTTTGTTCATGGGCGGGAGCCTGAGAAGCTCTTGTTCAGCCTCGTCTAACAATCCTCGATTAGCGTATAGCACTATGAGATTCATTCGACCTCTCACTTCGGCCATTCGAATTTCTTCCTCCAGTTTCGGCGTCAGAAAGGCCTTTTTCGACAGCAAATCGGTCAGATGATTAGTCGCATCCTTGATCTGCCGACTCATTTCGCGGGTTACCGGACGGTCATGCCTGAGCTCAATCATGGAAAGCCTCAACTTCGCTTCCCATGTGTAGAACTCCTTCTCTAGAGGACTGAGCGGAGAGCCCGAAAGGAGCTGATTAATCTTTTCCGTTTCCGCATCAACCTCAGCTTGTTTTCTTTGCGCGACATAAACATTAATGAGCGCCAGACGCGTAGAGAAGATTCGCGACACCCGCACTTTCAGATGTGGGTTAGACTCAACGTAGTCGAGTACGTTGGTGATATCAACCATTGCATTTTCGAGTTCCGCTTGCCGCCTCAGAGCAAAGCAGTGGTAGAAATAAATGCTCCAAAATTCAAGCAGTCTTGCATAATCATAGTCCATGTCACTACAGAGCCGGAGAAGTTTTTCCGCCTGATTCAGCCGACCTTCTGAAATTTTCTTAGGCAGCTCCTTGTGCATTTGGGCAATGCCCAATTTGTACTCTTCGACAACTTCTTTTGGAGCTGTGCCGAGTTGAATCTGCGGATACCACTCTTTCATTTCAGCGTGCCACGACTCGAGATGATCGTGCTCACGAAGCTTCTTCATCAGATATACCTGTTGTCGCACGACAGTCCCGGCGTCTTTGTAGAAGTACTTCTTCTTCACCGAAATCGCCGCTCTGATGTCGCTCAGCGCGTCATCAACTCTCGCCAGATTGAAAGCCAGATCAGCTCGACGAGTGTAGTATCGACAGGCAAGCAATGGATCGGGATATTTTCCCGTTTTTATAATGGGTTCGAGACGATCGTAAATCTGCTTTGCATCGGCAAAACGTTTTTGCAAACGATATGTTTCGGCAATCATCAATTCAAGATCGTACTGCTCGTCGGCGTCCCGATGTTCACTCCTCAAGGATTCCAGCGCCGCTTCGTAGAGTGACAGCGCCCTCTCGTAGTGGCAGATTCGGCGATTGTAGCTGGCCTGCCGGCCAAGCTCCCGCCATGCTCCACGACGCGCGGCATGCGCACCCTCAGTAATACCACTCACCGTCATAACGACGAGGAGGATTGCCATTAACTTAATGAAGTCGCGCAAGCGGTGCATATCTAGGGATAGCTTCAGCGATTGTCCGTGCAAATCGAAGAGAGAAATCAATCAACGGTTGACCGAGCCAAGAACTAATGGAGAATTCGAACTGATTCAGCGAACTTCCGGCTGACTGGTATCCGGTACTTGACCGCATCAATCACGGACTATCGGTTGGTCACCGTCTTGAGTCGACCTTCGTCAGTATAAAATAGTTTGGAATTCGACTGCGATGTTGTAGGCTCGACCAGTCGTTGCCCGTGATCGTAGGGACTGCTGATTGGTGTCATTTTCGGCTGACTGACCAACTGCTTAGCGTAACGAGCCATCCAACCGGCAAACTCGGCGGAATGCTCCTGGGTGAAGACAAAAGCCGTACGAACAGCTTTGAAGCACTCATTGCAGGTGCTCTCCATATTGTCAGGAACGTCGACTTCTGGAACTTCGACCAAAATATTATGAGACTCTAGCTCTCCAACCAGTTTTTTCCGGTAGGAACTTATGGTCGCTTCAAACCCATCGCCTTGAGACTCTAAATTCTTATCTTTCTTCAGCCCTGGACTCAAGGCGGCGATCTGGCGTCCAGAATTGTCTCTGATGCGGGCCGAGGGTTTGTCTTGCGATGCCTTAAATTTCTCGGCTCTTGTCGGTTCGGCAGAGTTAACAAACATGAAAAAACCGAGCGCTATTGCGATCAGGGGCTTTCCGGATATACGACGACTATCCATGTTGGCTTTTCTTTTGGCACCAGGAACCAGGACCGCAACATTATCTCATGTCCGAAAGTGCTTATTGTGCGGACTTTTCCTAAATCCTTGATAACCTCGGGACTTTGATCATGGAAAGCTTGAGATTGAAATCCTGTGCCCTTATGGTAGGATCGGGGTAACCTGCTAAGCCATGCAGCGTTATTTAACAAGGTTACCCATATAGGGCAACCAGCATTGGGAAGCAGGAAGTTAATACTAGCTAGCTTAATATGGAAGAATCACACAGTAGCTCCAAGAGCGCTAACGACGACCCGGAAGAACCTCCTCAATGGTGTTCGCCCGTGTTCTTGATCCAATCGCCTGAGCTAATTGCGGTCAGTCCGGCGTTCCGACGGCCAGCAGGAATCCAAGCGTATTCGGGTGGCACAGGAGGGATGAGACGCTGATTCGTTCTGCGTCCATAAATTCTTGACGTACCTAGACTACCTGTACATTTCAGCCTTGTTACTACTCCTCACTGGTGTCAACTTCTTCTTCGTGGCAGCAGAGATGGCCTATGCGCGCGTGCGCAGAACCCAGATAGACCAGCTCGCTGAAGAAGGCAACGCTCTCGCCAAGAGGGTTCAGCTATACTTCGACGACCCGCCGACATTCTTTGCCGGCAGTCAGCTCGGGATCACGATAGCAATGCTTACCACGGGTGCCATCGGCGAAAGCGCTTTTGCCGAGGATCTGGCCAGCTGGATGGGCACCACAGGCGCGACCTTTGGATGGACTGCCGATGTAATCTTCTTCGCCCGAGCGACCTGCTACGTCATCGTATTCTTCATAATCGCATTTATCCAGACAATTTTAGGCGAACTGTTGCCCAAAATTCTTACCTTCCAGAGAGCAGAAACAGTCATGCTCTGGACAATCGCGCCTATGCACTTCTGGTGCACGGCGACCAAACCTTTCCTGATTATTATGAACGCTACTCAAAGAGCGATCGTGCGCATCAGCAAAATTCCAGAGCCGCCCAAGCACCGCCTCGTTTACTCCGAAGAAGAGCTCAAGATGCTGGTTTCCGAGAGTCAGGAGCAGGGTGTTCTAGAAGAACAAGAAGAAGAGATGCTGCAGAGCGTCTTCGAATTCGGAGACACGGTCGCATCCGAGATCATGACTCCCAGACGGGACATGAAGTGTATTGCCGCAGACCGACCGGTCAGAGACCTTGTTGATCTAGCCCTTAAGTACGGACACTCGCGAATTCCAGTCTTCGACAAGGATGTCGATAACATTTTCGGATTCGTCCACATTCGCGATGGACTCAAAGCTTTCGTCGAAGGCAAGGAGACAACGCTGGTTCGAGAGCTGGCCCGGCGTATTTTGATTGTTCCTGAGAACAAACCGCTTCAAGACCTGTTGACTGAATTCAAACGTAGAAAAACCCATATGGCAGTCGTCATAGACGAACACGGCGGCACCGAGGGCATGGTCACATTCGAAGATCTGCTCGAGGAGCTGGTCGGTGACATCGCCGACGAACACGATGTCGTCGAAGAGATGATAGCCACCCTCGAAGACGGCTCCATGATGATAGACGCGAGGATTGATCTGGAAGACGTCAACGACAAGCTCGGACTCAATATCGACGACGAGCAATTCACCACCCTCGGTGGTCACGTCTTTGGGTGCCTGGGTCACGAGCCACAGGTGGGCGATGAAATCACAACTGAAGAGTACACGCTCAGGATAGAAGAGGCCGACCGCCACCGCATCACGAAGCTGCGATTCATTCCTCGGCTCTGCCGAATCGACCAGCCGATTGAAACCAATGGCACGGGTCCGAACGGCTCACACAAAGGCGACTCTGTGAGTCAGCTGGAGGCAAGCTAGCTTGCCCACGTCAGCCACTAGAGAACAACTGATCTCACGAGCCAGGCGAGTTTATGCGAAGAAGAAGCTTGGCCAGAATTTCTTCGTGGATCCTGAGCGACTTCAGCGCATCGTCGATTCGCTGGATTTGAATCCCCAAGATCATATTGTCGAAATCGGTCCGGGCTTAGGTTTTCTCACCGAGGTTCTTGCCGAGACCGGCAATCAGGTAACTGCTATCGAGCTGGATAGAGAGCTTGTGGATAATTTCAGGTCAAGGCTGCCCGCCAACGTGAATCTTATTCACGGAGATTTCTTGGACTTCGATCTCCTCAGCCTTAATCCCAAACCGACAAAAATCATCGGCAACGTGCCGTATCAGATCACCAGCCCGATAATGGCTCATGTATTCGGGGAAATAGGCGAACCCTCGGCATGGTACTCCAATATCTCCTGCGTGGTCATGACCATTCAACTCGAGGTTGCCGACAGGCTGATCGCGAAGCCAGGTTCAAAAGCGTACTCCCACCTAACGATTTTGAAGGAGTATCTCTTCGACGCGGAAATTCTATTCAAGGTGCCACCACTCAGCTTTTTTCCTGTTCCTGAAGTGACATCAGCAGTGGTGCGTCTTACTCCACTTGCCAAACCGCCTGTAGAGCCGACCGACATGAAGATGTTTCGCAAGGTCCTCGCTGCTGGATTTAAGCAGCGGAGAAAGATGATCAAAAACAATCTGAGATTTCTTAAAATCAACGAAATCGAGATTTCCAAGATCATGCGGGAGGCCGGCATCAATCCTTCCGCGCGCGCGGAAGATCTGTCCATTCGGCAATTCGCTGTTTTGTCGGACGCATTTTCCGAACTCACCGTCGAGAATTCCGGATCATGACCTTACGCACAGATTCATTAGTGAAAACTGCATGTCCTGCCAAGGTCAATCTCACATTCGAGATCCTCGACACCATGCCCGATGGCTATCATGAAGTCAGATCGCTGATGCAATCTCTGTCGCTCGAAGACGAGATCACTTTCTCCTTCTCGAAAGGGAGCGGCTCGATCAGCCACTCGGTTAGCTCTACAACGAACAATGATTCGTACCCGCTCGATGCATCGAATCTTATTTCGAAAGCGGTCTTGAAGTACGGTCAGGCGGTTGCTGCCTGTCGAGAATTCGACATTCATGTCTCAGTGGAGAAAAAGATTCCGATCGGAGCGGGATTAGCCGGCGGCAGCGCAGATGCAGCGGCAACACTGGTCGCGTTGAATCATTTTTTTGATCGGCGCCTCACTGAGATTGAGCTGCTCAGGATGGCTAGCACACTCGGCGCGGATGTTCCATTTTGCCTCAAAGGAGGCACTTGTATTGGCACCGGTCGTGGTGACATCCTACAACCAATCGAACATGACTCCAAGTTCGCTGTCCTTTTGGTCAAGCCAAAGACGCTCATGGTGTCTACTCCCTGGGCCTATGCCGAGTTCGATAGATTGAAGAGTGACGGTTCGACAGGTACCGCAAATGTTACGATCAAGGCCCAAGACCATCTGGAGAAGGGACTACCGCTCGACTCGACCATATTGCGCAACGATCTGGAGGCTCCGGTTTTTCAAAAACACACCAGTCTTGCCAGGCTGCGCGCTGGCATCGAAAGCCTGGGTGGATGGACCGCACGTTTGACGGGGAGCGGACCGACTTTGTTTGCAGTGACTAAAACCAGGCAAGAAGCACTTGCCCTGGAATTGGCGACTCGCGACCATATAAGAAGAATGCAAGAAGACGACGCCACCGATTTCGATATCTTTGTAGTCGAACCGGTCAACTACGGAGCAAGAGTCGTCGAATGAGAATTCTTTGTACGGCAAACTAGCGAGATTCACGAGATGAAGAAAAACAGCGGCAGAACGAGCAAACCGACGTCAATTCAGAATGAATCGGAAAGACCCAAGACAAAACGGACAGCCACGCGAAAGGCTGGTCAAAGCGCTGGTACTGATAAAGCGAAAGCGACTGCTCTTGCTAACACAAAGGCAAAGGCAAAGGCTAAAAAGAAAAAAGCCGACAACGTCGGATTGGTTAATCAAAAGACTGCCACCCAGATGATGCATCGCCTGTTTCAGCAATACCCCGATGCAGACTGCGAACTGGATTTCGACAACACCTATCAGCTTTTGACCTCGGTGATACTTTCCGCACAAACCACTGATGTTCAGGTCAATAAGGTCACACCGAAGCTTTTCGCCAATTTCCCTACCGCAAAAGCATTGGCGGAGGCGCCTATCGATCAAGTAAAAGAATTGATCAAAGCGACTGGATACTACAACGCCAAAGCAGCCAATATTCAGAAATGCGCTCAGGCTCTGGTGTCTAAGTTCGGAGGCGAAGTCCCGCGAACACTAGATGAGCTGGTCGAACTGCCCGGTGTCGGTCGAAAAACGGCCAATGTCGTGCTTGGTGTCGCATTTGGTGTACCTGGTTGGACCGTCGATACCCATGTACAGAGACTGTCCAAACGACTGGGTCTCACAGAACAGGAAGATCCATACAAAATCGAGCTCGATCTCCAAAAGGTCTTCCCTCAAGAAGACTGGTCGAAATGTTCCATCACTCTTATCTGGCACGGCAGACGCCTTTGTTTCGCCCGTAATCCGGATTGTCCGGGGTGCCCAATCAACAACCTCTGTCCGGCTTCAACGGTATAACAAATCTGTTTGAGCTTGAGCCGTTTTCACGTGGTGATTGACACGAGAGCGGATCGGGGCAAATATAGGTTTAAGCGATACAGAAAGAACGTCGGATAATTTCACAGGTAAATGTGATGAGTTCAGAACTACCGGACACCAATACCGAAACTCAAAGGATGCCTTTTTCGGCGAGCTTTAAAGAGTCGTTCAGATACATTCGGGAATCGGTAAAGGCTGAAGGCAACAACATCCGAAAGAGCGACCCGATTACGATTTGGCTGGTGCCAGTTGTGTGTATCGTGCTGTTCTTCGCCGCCATGGTCGGTGGTTGGATTCGCTTTGTAGTGGCTTTGTCCGCATACTTCAGCGTACTGATTTATATTGCGGCACGCGTCGGAATCGTGCGCGGCATGAATCACCGGCAGACCAACATGGTATGGCATTTGTTACTAGCCAGTTTTTTGGCAGGTGTGTTGTTCGCATTCGCGGTTCTCGAACTGCTGAGATTCAAAGCTCCTTGATCTTCTGTCCGCCCGACGCTGGGCATTTGGTAAACAGTTGCTCGAGACGGCAATGTCGAACTTGCAAGCGCGATAGAGTTGACCTGAATGCAACCGCAGAGTTCGGCACATTGATTGCTTGAATTCTGGTCTTGCTCGAGACTCGCGATCGGTGGATAGTCGTTGAGCTTACGGTGGCGATGTTTGAACGGCAGATTTTTTTGGTCTACCGCGCTCGCGAACGCAACAACTCGGACCAGCTTTGCTCCAGAGCGCACGGTCAGCAATCTCAACGGATACACATACGAATGAGTTCGAGTGTCCGGCAACAACGGCATTGAGAAACCATCGATAGTACCATCGTCAAACTGCAAATGCATTTTGAGTGAACACCAGGTCTTACCTGGAAGCGGCGCGAGATTCATCGTCAGGTATTCGTAACTGTCGATAGGGATACCGGTCTTCGGCTCCACATCCCAATAACGGCCAGGCATACTATGCGAAGCATCTGCCGGAATCGGTAGCTCGACCTTTTTCCACACCTGTGACAATAAGTTAGGGAAATCGAAACGCTCTCCCTGGAGATGAGGAAACAATGGCGATACATCCGTGTTTGACGGACAAAACTCTTCGGAAACAATTTTACCTGATGTTGTATTTGAAGCGGTGCCGGATCTAACCGTGCGCACCCCGCCTGAATCATGTGACACCACTTCTGTTATGTGGGGGTACATGTAGACCACGGAACCAGGCAGACAGTCTCCATCTTTACAGAGCCGAGCATAGGCGCTACCTCGTGTGCTGGAGCCCAGGCGAATGGTTACGGATTTCCCCCTGTATGGAAGCAAATTCAAACGTACAGGCTTCCAGGCGTCGTCACACCTCACGACGTACGAGGCGCCGGCACAATCGCCTGAGGCGACACGCACCGTATCTGGTGAATTGGGAAAGATCGACACCGTCGAAACAAGCTTTGGCGGCGCTCCATCGGCGCATGCGCCCGTCGGCTCCGCCATCGCTGCGACTGAAGTACAAAAGACCATTTCTTCAGCATCCGATGGAACGGTTACGCGCCAGTTAACCGTATTGCCCTCAGGAATCGACAAGTTCAGATGGTGATAGTCACGCCAGGAAGCCGATTTCTTCAGAGAACGGTCTTCCAGCCAGGCGACGCGCTTACTTGCTGCCGAGCGTTCAATCGATACCTGCTCCAGGGCGAACTGCCCCTGCAATGACATCGTCGTCTGAGGCGCAAAGATACAAAGTCGATGACGATTCAGGGCACTGGCAAAGGCCGTTATTCGGTCGGGCCGCCCATCGTTGCTGAAAATTGAAGACTCGAGAAAAGTGGGAGAACTATTGAAAAATCTGACATATTCAGCAGATACAGGTGCTCGAGCATTCAGAAAAAATTGCTTGTCTTTATACGTGAGATTGGTAGAGAGGAAAAGTGCCATAACACAAACGATAGCAAGGGCACCAGATATGGTTGCAGCCTGAGGACGAGCCCAAAGCCGCTTGCCGATGTTTGACTCGAAAAGGTTGGACAAATTCGCGATCGACAGAGTAATCAGGCCAAGCCAGCAATACAGCGACATCGAGGCGTACCAGGGCGCAACATGCGTCCGAAAGACACCCACACTCCAAACACTGATAAAACCATAAGCAAACAGTAAAAGCCCTATCATCCGGACACCATCTAGCTTGACTTGGCGCCTGAATAGAGGAATAACCGCTGCTACCATGAGGGCAATCAAAATCAGCGCGCTGAGCTCTGCCTGAGGCAGGCGTCCGTACTCCATTCCCATGCTCTTCGCAAACGGACGCCCAAGAGCATTGAGGACAAAGCTCCCGTCAACGATACCGAATGTCTTTACAAGCTCCGGATTGGCCGAACCTCGGATAGAAAGGAAGTAGATATAAGGAGTCAAAGAAGCGACTGCGCCGACGAGCCAGTAAACACAAGCTACTTTTCGATTGACCAGGAAGTGACCTCCTGATTTTGCGGCTGAAGACTTACTGGCATCAAAGTGGTGAGTCCAACCTCTGACCGGTAGAAGCCATATAGCGAGCAACAATACAGCCCACACCGGAACAACATTACCGAAGGAATAACAGGACGCGACTCCACCCAACACCATCCAAGACAGTCCTCGAGGCGTCCGTCCAAATTTACACAAGGACCAGATAGCAAAAGTGAAAGACAACAAACACAGACCGATAGCAATACTGGCCTCGCCATAAATCATAATGCAGGACTGCGAGTTAGCAAAAACAAGTGCCAACACGATACCGGTGACGGCCAGACGAATCCACTTATTGGCGTAGCGCCCCGCTATCATGTCGACGATCAGGAACGCCCGGAGAAGATGCAAACTCATACCGATGAAGAGTTCTGCCGTGACGTTCCAGTTGGTTATATATGCGACCGCAATATGCACGAGCACCGGCAACAGTACCATATGCGTTCTTATGAACGAATCTGAGAAAATTGAAAACCATTGATATTGACCGCTCAACACCTTGTCGACTATGTGCAAGAAAGCGGCATAGTCCACACATATAGTGTTGGCGCCGGTGGAAAGAATCAACCAGGAAATAAAGAAAAAAGGAATAGATCCAAAAACAAAAGTAGCGATCGCACACGACTTTAATACCGCCGATAGGACTGGACTTCCAAGCGGCGAGAACTCGCCTTGATTCAAGCTTTTCCTGGCAATAAGCTCGTCGTTATTAAGTGTCGGCGCCTGTATAGACATCTTGATCGCTAGTAAATTCGAATCCAAATCTCAAGGACAATTTTGCGACAGCGGCCGAGTTGTTACATTACCGTTATGTCACCATTGTTAGTGGCCGACAGTATCGGTTTTCGACAAAGAACTTTTCGATATAGATGCAATCTTTTCCTTGATTTGGCGCGCTTTCTGGAGGTCGCCCCTTTTGAGATGAAGTTCTCTCACCCGAAGCAATTGGCCAACTAGTCGTGAATCCAATTCACCGTATTTAGATTCCAGAATTGATATAGATGTTTCGTATTGTCGTATGGCTTCGAGATAGTCACATTTCCTGGTCTCTATCTCGGCAAGCAGTTCTCGCGCAGGAATAGTTTCGAGAGATTTTTTACCGTTATTTCTCTCCAATATTTTCAGCGCTTTCCGAATTGTCCTTTCGGCACGGTCAAAGTTTTTTTGACACTGCAAAATTCTGGCAAGCTGAATCAAACAGTTGACCGTGTACGAACCAGGCGGAACATCAAGGCGTTCGTATATAGACAACGACTCTCGCACATTGGATTCAGCGAGTGCATACCGTCCGAGACGAAACTGAATCAGACTAAGAAGGAAAAGGTCGCTACCTTTGATAACCTCTGAAGGACCGCTCAGGGTCTTTGTCAAACGCACCAGTCGCCTGGCGTAAGTCTCGCACTCTCTTGGTCGATTGTCCTTAAGCTTAAGTTCGACCAACCTTCTAAGGATGGCAGCGATATGACTGTTTTTATCGCCGCTGACCAGGTCGTAAATACTGACGGCATGCTCGAGAGCTTTTTCCTCGCAGGCTCCATGGATACACCTCGCATACGATGAAGCCAGCTCCTCCATCCATACGAGGCTGTCTTCACCGATGGTGCCGTCGCGTTTTTGTTTTACAAGGTTCGTTATCAGCCGCTGATAGTAAGGCTCCGCATCAATGTACTTTTCTTGCAGCAAGGATATATTCGCCATGTGAAAAAGACTTTCGATTTGCGCAGCAGATCCAGGCGGGAGATCACGGGCACAGCTTAGAGCGTGAAGGTAATACTTCTGCGCCATTGGATACGCGCCCGATAGCTCGAGTCGCTCACCTTCGCGCTTGACGTCGTCCCATTTGTACTTATCGACCGACCTTGCTGGAAGTTCTAAACCAACGAAAAAAATCACGAGCGCTAGCGCCGACAAGACGGTTGGTCTCCGCCCGCCAGACAACCGCAAAGACTTAGAATTCGACATAGCGAATTTTTTTCTGAGGGAAAACAGTCCTTAGCTGCTCAAACTCGAATTCGGTAATCGGTTCTGAAACTGTAATGCTCTTGATGTTTGATTTTGACAGAAGTCGATGAACTGCTTCAAATGAAAGTTTAGTTTTCTCGGCGTCGAGATCAGATAAACTCTTACACTGGATCAAGATTTCGACCAGGTCGTCGCTTGAACGGTCGCGGCTTATGCAGAGATTCCGGATCTTCGTTCCTATCAAGGATGCAAGTCCTGCCTTCGTAAGCTTCGCACACCTTTTAATCGACAGTTCGGTTATGCTCGTGCAATTGCGCAATAGGGCGGCAAGCTGCCGATCGGTTATCGAACTGTCGTTAATTGACAGTGAGCGCAAATACTTCAATTTGTACAAGAAGTCGTAGTCACTGATCTTAAGACCGTCCAAATTAAGATCAACCAGTTTGGGAGCGGAAGTTATAGAAGACAGGTAGCGGGATTCGATAGGAGCGTGTGCTATCGAGAGTTGCCTCAAATCCGGAAGTCGAGCGATATCACCCAGAGTGGCACCCGTGATCGCAGAATCATTGAGCAAAAGCATTTGCAAATGCTTCAGATTGCATATGTTACGTAGCCCTTCGTCTGTTACACCAGAAAGCTGAAGATTCAAGTATGTCAGATTAGGAGTTTTTTCAGCACTGAATGTGGTGCCCGAAATCTTCCGGTCGTAAGTTAGCGACAAGCTCGTCAGAATTTTGGAGGCCGGCAGATATGCGAGTCCCGCGTCATCAATCAAGCTCTTTTTGAATTCTAGAGTTTGCAGCGACAATCCACTAAGGTACTTCAGCCCCGGTCCCCGAATACTGTACGAGGCCGAAACGTACAACTGAGTAATGTCCTTCAAGTCGCGAACAAGCTTCATGTCATCATCATTGAAACATCGCAGATGGTATACACCGGATCCAGTTCGTTCCAAGTTAGCTCGGCGTACCGATTTGAGTAACTGCATATCCCCTGGCTGTACATCGATGACGCTGTCGACATTTAACTCTGCAGACGCCACCTTCGAATTGGCTTCGACCGCTTGGAATTCCTCTAGAGGTGTGAATTGAGTTTGTCCACCTTCTGCATGAACCACCATCTTTTCGTATTTCTTAGCGGCCGCGGTCGAAGTGTTTCCACCCAGGGAATTGCTAAGGATCGCCATTTCTCCTTCCTTTAATGCCGAGAGCTCAACCTTTTCATTTTCTGCAATGCGCCTCAAATTGTACTGATGGTCTTTCGAGGCAAACAACGAGCTGGACAATGCAGTCGCGACTGTTGCCGCGAACGCACAAACGACAATCGATATCAAAACCCACGCAATCGTCCCCATACTCTTCACCGCCGGTAGTGTCACATTATGGGGTAATGCCGGGATACTTTCGGCATCCGAGGTCAACGACTCGGCTAGAGCCTTAAATTCGGCCAAAAGCTGGGTCGCGGATTGATATCGGTGGGCGGGGTTGTGAGCGAGAGACTTTGCCACAATTACTTCTAACAGTTCAGGGAAGCTCAGATCTGGTCTAACATCGCTGAGACGCGGCGCCACCACGCTAGTGTGCGCCATCAGAGTCTCGACCAAATTATCGGTTCTGTGTGGGGGACGACCGGTCAATGCCGAAAAACACACGCAGCCAAATGAGTAGATATCAGAAGTCTGATTCAATCCTTGACCACGACACTGCTCCGGAGACATGTACTCGGGAGTCCCGACAGCCGCACCTTGCCTGGTCAACCGTTGGTCAAAGTCTTGCAGGCAGGCGATGCCGAAATCGACGATTTTTGCCTGGGGCGTACTTTGATTTGCAAAGTCGACCAACACATTATTCGGATTCAAGTCGCGGTGAGTGACACCATTCGAATGTGCATGCTCCAATCCTGAAAGAATTCCTTCGGCCAAAGGCAGCCATTCCGAGACCGGAATTACGCCACGATCGTCGATCATGGACCGGAGGCTTTGTCCTTCTATTAACTCAAAGACAATATACATTTTGTTTTTGTCAAACAGGTTGAAGTCCAGCACCCTGACTATATTCGGATGATCGAGACGAGCAACTATACGAGCCTCATTCTGAAATCGAACGACTTTGGTTGAATCCGTCCCGATATGAAGGACTTTCAACGCGACACTCTTGTCGAGAATCGTATCGCCGGCACGATATACAGTCCCTGAGTGACCTCGACCGAGCATAGAGAATATCTGATAACGGTCTGTTATGAATTGCAGTGAATCATCACCCAACGGTAAAAGCTCCGAATTTACCCGAAAGACTGCTAATAATATTCCCCAGTCGTCTCTTGCCACGCCTAATGAAATAGCTTATTTTGTCTGTATCTCAATGGCTCTTTATTATCTAGAAAGAATCCCGTAGTTATGTTTGCTGGCAATGCCGCCCCGCCGAGCCTGTCGGGTGCGTATGGCAAATCCGTCGTTCGCGATGAAAATCAACAGGTAGAAGAGCTCTTATCTCAACTTTCCTTCGCCTTCCCTATGAGGAAGTATCAGACCGAAATTCTTGGTCTGGTAGACGAGAAAGTGGCCTCCGGCAAAAGAGAAGTTCACGTCGTCGCTCCCCCTGGAGCCGGTAAAACCATTATCGGTCTACAAATGGCGGTTAATTTTAAGCGCCCGACCCTAATTCTTTGCCCCAACACGACAATCCAGTCTCAATGGTCGAAAAAACTCGACCTGTTCGTGCCTCCCCATCTGAAAGGTCTGTTGATTGACGAAATCATCGGCACTCATGAGATTCGACCGCTGAAACCGATTACGGTCTTGACTTATCAGGTTCTCTCAACGCCCGGTCGAGAGCAGGAGTACTTGGAGCAACTAGCTCAGAAGGAATGGGTCAACGAACTGCGCACCAGTCGATCTTATTCGGTGGGCGAGGCAGAGCTGAGGATTCTAGAGCTTTTGCAAAACAATCCCAAAGCGCATCAACGCGAGATGTCCCGACACGCCAGTCGCATCCGGCGCAAGCTGACCGAAGTTCTGAAGCTGGAAGAAGTGCTGCACAAGAATGCTCTTGACCTTATCCAGGCGTTGAGACGACAGGGTGTTGGTCTCGTGATCTTCGACGAATGCCACCACTTGACGGACTACTGGGCAGCCATCATGACTCACATGTTGGCGGTTCTTGATGAACCGCTGGTAGTGGCGCTCACCGGTACACCGCCGGAGGGAAAGACGAGCAATCAGGAGAATCGATATGTCTCGCTCGTCGGCGCTATAGACTACCAGGTACCTACTCCCGCTCTGGTCAGAGAAGGCGGACTCGCTCCTTTCCAAGACCTGGTGTACTTCACGGAACCAACGGTCAAGGAGCTTGAATTTCTTGAATCACAACACGAAGACTTTCACCTTCTGCTCGATGAACTCACGCTCAAGAAAGATGAAACGACAACTTTTACGAGCCGATTGAATGACAACAGAAAGTACGACATCGTAGACGCCGAGGGAAACGTCTCACCGCTATTGACCTGGGTGCTCAGACGAACGATTGATGCTTCAGAGACTGAAGGCTGGAGGAAATTTCAGGAGAAACATCCTGCGTTGGCACTTGCCTACTTACGCTGCCTCTACAAGTATCGGTTGCCCGCACCGCGCCGCGTGGTGCTGTCGGAAGGCAGCACGCAAGCACCGGTCCTCGAGGATTGGTTGTGCATCTTGGATGACTTTGCTTCACACAAACTCAAAATTAGCGCCCAGCAAGACAGTCACGAGCTATTCGAAAAGATAAAGCGGGCGGCGCGCAAGCTTGGATACGGAATTTCAGAACGCGGAATACGTCGACAAGCATCTCCGGCAGATAGAGTTCTTGCTTTCAGTAAATCCAAGGCTCAAGCCGTGGCTGAAGTGCTCGCGGTAGAGTACAAAGGTCTCGAGCACCGACTTCGCGCTATCGTCGTGACGGACTTCGAGCGGATGTCCGCCACCGGAATCAAGACCGGTGGTTTTGTTATTGATGAAGAATCGGGTGGCGCTCTAGGGGTCTTCCGCGATCTGCTCAAGAAGCCGATTTCCGCGGATGTTAATCCATGCCTGGTTACGGGCAGCTTGCTGTTAATAGACAGTCGCATCAAAGACCAATTCTTCGAAGCAGCAAATCAGTACCTGGACAACGAAGGACTGAATTTGCCATTAACCGTAACTGATTTCGAGGAAAACACTTTCTGTGAGATCACCGCCCATGGTGGCGAGTGGGAATCGAAGCTCTATGTACAATTGGCGACACACTTATTCGAACGTGGAATTTCGAAATGTCTGATCGGCACTCGCGGTCTGTTTGGCGAGGGGTGGGACAGCCAGGCTCTCAACACACTGATCGACCTGACCACTACAACCGCACCGGTTTCTGTTAAGCAGCTCCGCGGCCGCAGTATTCGCATTCAAACCAACGATCCATTGGGCCACAGAAAAGTCGCGAACAACTGGGACATCGTATGCGTCGCTCCGCAACTCGAAAAAGGATTGAATGACTACAACCGATTCGTAAGAAAACACGAAGGTTTTTTCGGAATCTCGGATGACGGACAAATCGAGCGAGGCGTAGGGCATGTTCATCCCTCACTTTCTGAGCTCACTGCACTGGAAGTATTCGCATCACACGGCAAACTCAATGAAGAGATGACCTACAGAGCTTTGTGTCGAGAGGGAATCTACGATCTGTGGAAAGTGGGAGTTCCTTATGAGAATAGACTGCTCGGCTGTGTCGAACTGTCTGACCTCAGGGCACCACATCTGACACCACCCAATCTCAAAGGCAATCTAACACAGAAGGAACACACCGGACAGATGAAATCCGCGCTGATCGGCGTCTGGGGAGAGTATGCCGGTGTCGGAACAGTACTTTCGTCTGGTTTGGCCTGCGTATTGGCCACAAGCGGCGCGCCTCTTTTCCTGGTCCTTCTTCCGATGGCCGGCATGTTGACTCTGGCGGCGCGGAAATACCAATGGCTGCGAAGCAAGTTCAAAAAAGAGGTTATGAGCGGGCACTGTCAGGATGAGAATCTGAAGAATATTGCCAGAGCTGTCTTGTCTGCTTTGAAGAAACGCAGACTCCTTCCGCGTGGCGCCAGCAGTGATGACATTGTTGTCAGCGTAAGAAGCAATGGTTGCTTCCGTTTGTTTTTAAACAACGTTGATTCTGAAGCATCAAAAACCTTCGTAAATGCAGTCACCGAGGTTTTCGCGCCAGTCACGGGTCAGCCTTACATTATTCCTCGCTTCGAGCTGCTCATTCCCGACGAGCCGGCGCGAGCTAAATCGAATGCCGAGCAAGACAAGAAATGGTTGCAATCCACGCAAGCTCGCGTCGGCGGAGAGTCGACACAAGGCAAGTCGAATACCGGCGATGTCAGTTTGCCAACCGTAATTCGGCCTGCCTCTAAAGCGCCAGCCAATTTGAATCAACCGGGTACAATGCCTCAATCGCAGACACCTCCGACTGCGAGCATCCCGCTGATATTCTCCAATGGAGATAAGAATCAAGCGACTAAACCGGCAAAAGTGAAAGCAAAAATTGAAGAAAAGTTCTTCAATGCTTACATGGCTGGAAAAGTATCTCCCACGCTTGCCGGATACCATGCCGTGCCGTCGCTGCTCGCCCGCTCAGAAAAGGGGAGAGAAGCATTCCAGGACTCCTGGAATAAGTACGTCAGCCCCGGCGAGATAATACCGACCGAGACCAACCCGGACATTATCAACAAATATTTCGGAATCGGACCGAGCTTGGCGAAAAGACTGCTTTGGGAATAGCGGCTGTGCGGTCGATATAAATTGCGTGACTAAGGGGCTCGGATTGTATATGATGTTTTTATATCGTTGGGGGTATGGCTATTGGACAGTGGCATAAGTCGACAAACAAACATGCAAAACCACGAGTTATTTGATTTTTCGTCCCCACTTGAGGACTACAAGCCAGGCGACATTATGAAGTGCCGCATTCGGGAGAAAAATACCGGTGGCTACGCGCTGACCTTACCTAATAGAGACATTCGAGACGCCTTTGTGCCGACATCTGTACAACTTAGAGACGGCGACGAAATTGAAGTTTTATTCGTATGCACGGACGGGAAGCGGATCTTCTGCTCATTGTCCGATGATGAATTCAAGCGGCGTATTCAATTGAAGTCCGGCCAACTGGATCAGTCCACGCCATAACGAGCTCCAACTCACAGTTCCAACTGTGCAGTACAAACTCTGCAGTTTCAACTCTACGGTTCCAACCCGACGGGTCAAGCCTTCAGTTGCTCTCAAGCTTCTTTCGAAGTTTTTCCATGCGTGCATCAACGGAAGGATCCTGCTTAAGACGCTTGGATTCGGACAGTTCTACATAAGCCCCTACGACGTCGCCTTTCTTCTCGAGTTCGTCCGCCAATCTTATTCGCTGCTGAGGATCTGTTGTGTTCAAGTTTTGAAACTGCAATTGAGTTTCAAGGTTGTTTCTCCCGGCATCACTGGCAGGATTCCAAAACAATGCCAGCCGCAATAGCCTGAGACGCTCCTCATCGGTGGATGCTGCAACGGCAAGGTTATTGGCTGCCACCGCCAGATTGCTTTTGGCAAGCTCGTTGTTCGGATCGATTTTCAAAGCCATCTCCAACTTTCTCATCGAATCCTGATATTTACCAGCAAAACAATCTTTAGTTCCTTCTTTGACAAGCAGGTCAGCCTGAAGCTTCGGGCTCAGGCGCTCGAATTCGGGATCGTCCGTTCGCGAGTGGTGTCCACTGGATGCCACCGCCTGTGATTCATGCGCGGCCTCATATAATGCACTGAAAGTTCTGATGTCGCGCGGCGATATCCCTGCCTGCGTCGACAATTGCGGATACATAATGTCTTCCGGATAGGGGCTGTGCCCCATTAACCCGAGGGCATGACCGATTTCGTGGAGACAGATGTTATACAACATCTCGCATCCGACTGGACCTTCGTTGAATGGACTTACAGTCAACAGCTTTATCTCTGCGCTCTTGATGCCTTCTAAGTCTTGCACGACCCATGCCTTACCGGCCTCCGCCGTAAGCTCAGGTGCATGCAGATCGTCTGTCCAGCTAACGACGATAGCAGCGCCGGTCTTTTCGGTCCGGATATCAAATTTCACTTTGCCGCCGGTTGTAGCCGTCCACTCCTGGAATGCATGTCGTAAAGCATCATCGAATTCAGGTCGATACCCGGTCATTCCTGCGGCAGGCTCAATGAAAACAGAAATTGGTATACGACTGTCAGGCCAACGGAACAGACCGGTCTGAGTAGTCTCCTTCAAATAGTCACCAGTTGTGGTATCGTCAAGTTTTCCCTGCTTTTGCGCCTGCTCGCCGAGCACAGATATCAAGGTTCGGTATTTATCGGCATTTTCGGCATTGGGATTGAGCTCGAGATAGCTCTCATAGGCCTTGACGGCGTCACCTGTCTTGCGAGTCTTCACATAGCAATGACCGAGATACAAGTAAACATCGGGATCTAAATTTGTTTTTCCATGATCCCGCAATTTCTCTAAATGCGAGAGCGCTCCCCAGTATCGACCCAACCGATAAAGCGTGATTGCATAGGCAAGGCGGACGGCAGGGTCGCCCTCATTCTTCGAGAGCTCTTTTGCGAACTCGATTTCGCACCCTTTTGGATCGGCTGTCAGAGCCGACTCTTTCAAGCGACTAAGCGATTTGCTCACATTAAGGACTTGACCATCGGCTTCAGACATAGAGCTGCTCAGCAATATGATGGTCAAAACTAACAGCAGATTTTGGTTTTTCCCCAAGAAAAAAAAAAAAAAAACAACCTCACGATGAAGGTCGGCCTCCACTGCGAAAGCCGACCTGCGTCAAACTATCTTCAAAAGATTCGGCACAGTGTGGTCACACACTCCGCTCAATTTTTATCTACTCTTTCAGGTCGGCTCTGAGGAGCACTCCAGAAAGAAGCTCGAAGCCCTGCTCATCAAATTGATTATTCCTGAGGGCACCCTCCAGGAACTGCCTTTCCTCAGCCGAGACCACGCCATCAGCCATGATCAGCTCTCGAATGACCTTCGCCTCGTACTTAGAAATCTTGCCATCGTCGGACAGACATTCTTTGATGGCTTCCTCCAAGGATTTTATGCTCACGGATTAACCTCCCTTTCGGCACAGCTGCGTTGAGATTATACTTTAATGACTACGCCTACCACCTTTATTCAATACCCAGAAATGGAAATATCAGCAACCGAATTAAAACAACGTCTCGATCGCGGTGATAAAATCGTCCTCCTTGACATTAGAAAGCCGTTTGAGCTGCAAATTGCTTGTTTGGACAATGTCGTCCATATACCGGAGGAGGAGATCGAAAACAGACTGGATGAGCTAAAGCAATTTGAGAACCAGGACATAGTTGTGTACTGCCGAACAGGGCGGCGAAGCACCGAGCTTACGCAAATTCTCGAAGGTCGAGGCTTTTCGCGAATATTTAATCTAACAGGCGGATTGCATGCCTGGTCCGACGACGTCGACCCAGCCGTGATGAAGTATTGACGTTTTGGATTTTTGAAACGACATTCACAGTCGCCGCTCAGCTTACTGTGGAGAGTAACTCCTTGACTGCGCATAAGAGCCATTCCTGACCGCCGGTTCGCACATTCGCAGCGACGTTGAAACTACAATCACCCTGTACTACTTGATATGTTCGCGAGTAGCTCATCTATGAAAAAACGGAATAGTTTTCAAGCGTCGCGAGTCTTCAGCATTTGCAAGAAGAACCGCCGGACGACTCTCCGTCTGCAATCCGGGGAATGCTCTCATCGTCGCCCAGCAGATAGAGGTTGGGCGCCTTCTTGAACACCTGAATGAGCTCGTCAATAACCCTGTCTGAATCCTGGTTCTTGACCGCTTCCACAACACAAGTCTCGAGGTGCTGGCGCAAAATCACCTCGGCTGTTTTATCAAGAGCCGACTGAACTGCCTTGAGCTGATGCAACACATCAATGCAATATTTTTTTTCGTCCACCATGCGATAAACCGCGTTCAGGTGCCCGATTGCTTTTGCCAGCCTGGCTTTGAGCTTTTCTTTAGACTCATCTGTAATTGCCATAGGCTTAAAGTGTATCTCGTTGGCCGCCCGCACCTGGAATATTGGTACGAATAATAAAGGAAGGCAAAACGATACCATACTTAGACGCTCGTACCGGTGCACTATACTAAATAAGATGCACCTTAGGCGAGTCTGGATGGGGTCCAAAAATGTCTAACTCTGCCGACGAGCCGAGTAAAATAGACAGAGCGAAAGTGGCTCTAGCAGACAGTAATTGGCCACTAACTCGAAAGGTCGAAACACTTATATTTCTTGGGATGTTCCTCGCGGTCCCGCTATTTGCAATACGCGTCATCGAATATACCCGAGCCGAGTTGACTATCCGAAATATCTGCCGCGAGCTGGTGGTGGACCTGGGTCGCGCAAAGATTATGGCTATTCAAACCAAACAGAACGTAGAGGTCACTGCCACAGCGATGCCGCGATCAAAGTTCTTTTCCTACGTAATGATGACACCGAAAGGCATAAGGGAGGAGATTGTCATGCCAGAGACAGTCTCGGTGTCCGGAATGGTGACGTTTACTGAGTCTGGATTGCCGCAAAGACCCTCGTCTTTCATCGTCTCCAGCTTCAGCAGGAATGCCACCGTAGAGATCGATAAAGCAGGCGTGGTCTCGGTTCCATAACATTGGTTATAAAAACTTCTGGCA
This sequence comes from Candidatus Obscuribacterales bacterium, assembly GCA_019746975.1. Taxonomy (GTDB): domain Bacteria; phylum Cyanobacteriota; class Vampirovibrionia; order Obscuribacterales; family Obscuribacteraceae; genus JADYXR01. The sequence continues at coordinate 27,914 of JAIERK010000080.1, read as the reverse complement.
GTCGCAGTAAAATTTGAAATAGCTTACCGCAGCTGTTTGAAATTCAAGTTGGCATGGACGCGGGCAGTCTCGATAAGCAGATTTAGAGCGCACGCAATCGTTGGCCTGTGAAAAAACGAGTTGGTGCTCCGTCAACCTATTCTTTAGCGAAGCCTCTTCAATCGACGGCTTGGGCGCAGCTTCGACACGATTGATCCGGTTGCTCGTCTGGTGGCGCGCACGGCTCTCTCAGGTATAGTCGCACAGCGATGACTCGCGTTGCTGATCGCCTGCGACTGAGACGCATTGGTCAACAAATTGTCTACTATGATATCGGCTGCGTCAGGGTGCGACATCCGAAGCGCATTCTCTTTCATGGAACCGAGACGTTCCTTATCACCTAGCAAATTATCAACCTTGTAGGCAAGCGCCGGCAGATTATTACACCGAATGCCGACACCCTCCTCTAGGAGATGATCGGCGTTGCGCTCTTCCTGCCCAGGAATAGGATTGACGATAACGAATGCCAGTGCTTTGCAGAGCGCTTCAGACGTAGTCAACCCGCCGGGTTTGCCAAGCACCATATCTGATGCCGACATATATTCGTCCACGTGGGTGGTAAAACCGACCGGATGTATTTTCAACTTCGATTGACCGGCTAAATTGTCGCCAAGAACGCGCAGGCGTCCGACAAGCTCATCGTTACGACCGCACATGGCGAGCACTTGCGCTTCATGTTGCATTTGCGAGAGCGACATCACAATCTCTTCAGTAGGACCTACACCATGACCACCAAGCGACATATAGATAGTTGGCAAGTCAGGATCCAATCCGTACTTGGCACGCATATCTTGCTTGTTCTTTGGAATTGCAAAAACAGGATCTACAGGAATGCCGGAGACTACTACTCGATCGGGTGAAAAACCCAGTTGAGTGAGATGAACCCAGGTCTCATCCATTGCAACGAAATACCTGAAGTAATGGTGACAGAGCCACATAGAGTGAATATCGAAGTCGGTCACGACAACTGCATTCTTAGTCGCGATTTTCTTCCTGCAAATCAGCCAGGACATAATTTCAGACGGCAGAAAATGAGTGCAGATTACCAGGTCCGGCTTATGTCTGTTGAGCATTGAAATGAGCGGCAAAGTGTTGAACCGATCGAAAGCCAGTCGCTGTCGTTCGTCTTTCCACGGCTTATCAGCCCAATCATAAAGTAGACCAAGAACTTGAGGCGCTCGGTTAACCATATTGATGTAGGCTCGGGAATAAACGCGCCGGAATGCCGCATTGGTGAAGCGCAAGGCGTCCTCGTGACGGACTTCAATCTGCGGATACTTGACCAAAGCTTTTTCAATTGCTTCGGCTGCACGAACGTGGCCGGCGCCTGCGGATGCGGATAGGATTAGGACTCTTTTCATTGTCGGTTATTTCAACCTCCAATGATGATTGTGCCACGTTGAACACTTAGCGCGCCAATGTTTGAACAGTTAATGATCCGATCGGTTTGCTATCTGAAAGTTAACCGGCTTGATTCAACGGTGTTGTCGTTGCAGTTTCGAAGGCTAGCTCCTGTTTAACAACTTAGCAGGTCTAACGAAATTCTTCTCTCTTGCTTGTGCCAGCTTGGTGCCGAATCGCCTGTAAAGGCTTGGCAGAACAAGATAGCCGACGTGAGCGCCGATGATGTCCATGCCTGTATTGTAGGCCTCGTCATCAACTTCTTCGACGACACTCTTCACGCTATAGCTCACAAAATCTTTGTGGTCCCAGACATTCCACCAATAACCAAGGTGCTTGCGATCGGGGTGCGGCACCATTTTCGATACCGCCCGATCAGATCCAGAATCCTGTGAAATGTTGAGAAACAGTTTTAACTCTTCGAAAAACCGACCTGTGTCTCGACCTGATCCCAGCCAGCCTCGTCTCGAACAGAGACACCGTGAATGTACAGAATCGGTATATTGCTTAGCCTCAAACTCTCGCCGTTGATTTTTTGCCCAGAAAAGAACCTGCCGATCGCTTCCGAGGCGAACGACATAAGATGTTTCAGCGCAGGATTGGCGTCCGACTGTGGTTAATCTTCATCGAAGCCAATCAATTGTCTAACCGGCTAAGGTCAGGCTGTTTGAACTTCGGCTTCGCTCTTGAGATTGAGCTCTTCGATCATTTGCTCGCGCATCACGAATTTCTGAACCTTGCCTGTGACAGTCATAGGAAATTCGCTTACTGTTTTTATGTACTTCGGAACTTTGAAGTGAGCGATTCGGTCCTTGAGCCAGGCGCGTAGGCTTTCTGGTTCTATGGTTCGTCCGGGTCTGGCGATGTACCACATCGCCACCTCTTCGCCGAAGAGTTGGTCAGGGACGCCAAAAACTTGTGCTTGGGAGACGTCCGGATGCGTATGGAGGAATTCTTCTATTTCACGCGGATATACATTTTCACCACCACGGCAAATCATGTCTTTGGAGCGACCTGTGATGTTCAAATAACCCATCTCGTTCATGACACCGAGGTCGCCCGAATGAAGCCATCTGGCCTTGTCGATGGTTTTTTCAGTGGCGTCCGGATTGTTCCAATAACCGAGCATCACGTTATGACCGCGGCAGAGAACTTCTCCCTGCGTGCCCCGCGCGACTATTTCGCCATTTTCAGGATCGATCAATTTCAACTCGATACCAGGAATAATTCGACCGACAGTTGTCGCCCTGACCTCCAAACTGTCTTCGACAGTGGTGGCAGTCATTAGTGGTGCGCTTTCAGTCAATCCATACAAGATGATCACTTCTTGCATATGCATCTCGCTTGCCACGCGCCGCATCAGCTGTACAGGGCATGGGGCACCGGCCATGAAGCCGCCTCTGAGCGAGGATAAATCGTATTTTGAAAAGTGCTCGGAATCGAGCTGCGCGATGAACATGGTCGGTACGCCCGACATATGAGTGCAGCGTTCGTTGACAACGGTCTCCATTGCCGGTACTTCCTGAAAGAACGGACTCGGTATAACTACAGTGCCGCCAACCGACAAAACGGCCAGTGCACTGCTAATCATCCCACCACAATGGTAAAACGGCATCGGTACGCAAAAGCGACTGTTGCTGTCGAGCCGCATGGCTCGCGCAGCTGCATAGGCATTGTTAATCAGGTTGTGGTGGCTGAGTGTGACACCTTTCGGAAAACCCGTTGTACCGGAGGTGTATTGGATGTTGACTGGATCGTCGAACTGAACTCGCGCACGTCGTTCGGAAAGTTCCGAACGGTGGGAGTCCGCGGCAAGCTCGAGAAAATCGCCCAAAGTCTGAAAAGTCGATGTCGGACCTGTCTTTCTCAGACGGTCGCACATAGGTGAGTCGTTCAGTTCGCCAATCACTACGATCGTAATCAGATTATTCGTACGGTCAAGGGCTGGCTTCAGAACCTGCGGCGAAACCTCGGTGAGCATGTCTAGATAATCGCTGGTCCGATTGTTGGCGATGGTAAAAATCAGCTTGAGGCCTGACTGTTTAAGCGCATAATCGAGCTCGCCCTTCTTATAGCCAGGATTGACGTTAACAAGAATGGCGCCGATTTTGGAAGCAGCAAGAAAGATGACAAACCACTCGCAGTTGTTGGTCGACCAGATGCCGATTCGATCGCCTTTCTCCACGCCCCAATTGAGCATCGCAAGCGCCAATCGGTCAGATTCCTTCAAGAGATCCGCATAACTGATTCGGCGATGCTCGAAAGGACTGACGAGAGCCTCAGTCTCCCTGGCATCGCGCGAAACGTATTCGATATGCTCAAAAACTGTACGTCCGATCAGGCTTTCCGGAGTCACACCATAGTCGTAACTGGGCTGGCCGCCGTGGTCAGTTGTGGTCATATTGATTGATTTTTCCGAGTCTAAAAGCGTCTTCACATCGGGAAAGCTTCTTTACCGCCAAGAATCAATACTTTATCAATCTTGGACTTCTCTTTCTTCACGACTCGGTCTTGAACTCCGGGCTCGATTTTTTCGCGACGTTGTTGAACACTTATTGCTTTTTGTGCTTCGTCAAGGAGCTCGGAAGCGCTCTCGATACCGCTCTCTACCCGTACAGGCGTAGCGTTGGCGGTCATCGTGGTTGGAGCCGAAGCTTTTGTGGTCGCCATTTTGGCAACGTCAGCGGAATATCCGCTGGAGAAAAGAACTAGAGATGCAATCACTGCTAGGTTAGACATATTGTTGACAATCCCGCTGGGAGTTACTGGCAGTATAGCGCTGCTTCAGAAATCGTGGAAACCAATCCTTAATTGGTTTAATATTTGTATATAGATATGTAAGTGGGACAGGCTCACGAAAGACGTTTTTGATGAATCATTTTTTAGAAAACGAGCTACTGACAAGCCTCGGGAGAGCTTTTTCTCAATCGGTGAAGCCGATGATACTTATTGCGGTTATCTCTATATGTACTGTTCAACATAATGCATATGCAGCAACTCCAGAGCAACTCGCCGAGATTCGCAATCACATCAATCGCGGCAACATGCTCTTGGGACGGCGTCTGTTTCAAGATGCGATCGGCGAATACGAAAATGTATTACGGATAGATCCGGTAAATCAAATCGCGAAAGACAATATCGCCCTCACGCATAACAACTGGGGAATTAATTTCTTTAGTGCTCGCAAGTACCCCGAAGCCAAACAGCAGTGGGAACAAGCGCTCAAGCTCAATCCAAGCGACGGTCATGCAAGAAGGAATCTGAAGATTCTCGAGCAACGAATGAGGCAGGAACCTCCAGTCTCTGCCCAAGATTGTCCCGAAGGCGATGGTTCGGACAAAGCGAAGCTGAAGGTGAATCCAGCCGGCGGTAATGCCAATGCGACCGCGCATACCGGTGCCACTGAGAACAGTACCGCACCACCAGTGGTGCCCGCACAGGGGCAGCAGCAAGCAAGGCTGGACAATACAAGTGTAATTCAGAATCCAGATTCAGGCGCCACGCTTATCATCAATAGCTCGACCAACTACAATCAGCCGACTCCAGATTCCGAGAGCCAGACGAGCCCGCCTCCGGAAAATACGACTATTAGAATTATTGGTGGTTCCAATTCGTCCGCCAGCATTGTCGGAACAGGCGCCTCTCTGTCGGCCGGCACCCCACCTGCGCAGTCATTTCAGCCCTCGTCCACTTCGACCTTTAATATAGTTGCTCCAAATACCGGATCTGTTTCTTCAATATATCAGTCTGGCACTGCCGGCAGTGGCAGTGGCAGTGGCAATACCAATAGCAGTACCACTCCGGCAGGCAGCTCGTATGCGTCGTCCAATGCTATGACGCCTTCTTACTCGAGTGGCTCTCCTGTCGACCGCGGTCCTCCCGGGCAGAGTGTACCAATGTCGTGGCCGGGCGCCTCTGATAGTACTCCATCAGCACAAACGGTGACTCAGGCCAGTTCTACGCCAAGTACACCAACCAGCTTTACCAGGAATCAGCCGTCAATAAAACAAAACGACAGCGCCGAAGGCGAGCAGTCCGAGCACGAACAGGAGAAGGGTGCCGATGGTGGCGCTAACTTTAATGCGACATTCGAGAACAAAGTCTCTCAGATCGAAACGACCGTGTACGGAAAGTCTACAAAAAGCGTACCAATACTGCGCCGAATCGAGAAGTTGGAAATCGACACCTTCGGAAAGAAAAAGACGGGATCAATCTCGGATCGAATAAAAGACCTGAAAGAAGCCTACGGAATTTAGCAAAGACCGCCGCCGACAACTGGGTCCACCGGCGTCTCTTAGAGCGTGTTCAAGTACCTTCCAGTTCGATAATAAGTGACACCCGTACAGGAGTCCAGAATTCCGAATCGGATGGTGCCGATCTTGCTCGATGCCAGCGAGACGCTTCGGTCCCAGTGCTTCGCATTTTTAAATCGCTTCCTGCTGTGAAACCGAAAGCGGTGCTCACAACTAAACCGTGTTACTGGTAAATCTGCCGGTTAAAGTCGATGTATCCGCCCTTGTGCTTGAAGTTGGTGGGCCGATGTGTGTAATGGATCACTCCGCCTTGTTCATTCCAAATGTACTCACCAGATATAGTGACCATATCATTCTCGTGCAGTGGCACGTATGGAGCTAGATCGATGTTGTGCGCGACAAGCACCGAAGTACCGTTAGACAGTTGCAGCAAAAAGCGCTGGTGCGGATTTCCTTTCCGGTCATCCGGTAAAAGCCGCTTGACCCTGGCCGTCACGACGATGTTGACGCCGTTGGCGCGCTGACTCTGCGCGGCGATAACATCACCATCCTTCGAGGTCTGAGTCGAATACGACTGAAAACTTGAGCCGCCCGGTTGTACCCCGGCACTGGACATCGAAGTCGGCGCCCGCTGACCGAATGGAATCAGCCCGCCGGAAGATTGAAGTATTGAGTTAGCTGCTGGCTGCGGTTTCGATGGGTTAGCTGCTTGCTGTTTTATCGAGGAGGTGGAAGCAAACGGCTGGAGAGAAGGATTTGAGGCAAATTGCGCTCCAGTTGCCGACAGTCCATTCCGACCGGATGCTCCCGATGGAGTGAAGGAAGAATTTCGCTCCATTGAATTGTTGAGCGAGGTCATTCCGCTTGGAGGACATCCAAAGCCGCCCTGATTCCCTACAGGAAGAGGCGTACTGACAATTGGCGTGGAACCAGCAGCTGATCGCGGAGCGTCTATGATGCGGGTGGGGCTCGCCACTGGTCTTGGCGTGTTGACAATAGGCGTAGTGCTAACCGACGAGCGAAAAGTTGTCGCGGGTTGCCCAGACTCGCTGACGCCAAACTGTGCTATCTCGCTGCCCGGCGTGACGCTGCTCGACGCTATGAGGCTCTGATTGTTTGATAAAGGGACAGAGGCAATTGCGCTGAACCGGGCCGCCTGTCCGTTGGTTGTCGGACCGCCAGAGGTCACTGGCGCCTGTACAACAGGTTTGACGGCGGTCCCAGTCAGTCGAGTCGACTCTCCTACTCGGTCCGGACTTCCAAAAGCTGGATCGTAACTCTCCTGGCGACCGTCAAGATCGCGAATGCCTTTCTTGAGGACCGTAATCTGAGTCTGAGCTCGCTTTTCGCCCTTATCGCTATTAATTCGAGTCGGAGAGTAGTTGCCTACGCGACTGGAAAGCGAATGCGGTTGCTTTAGTTGCGCCGCTAGTTCTGAGCAGCCACAAAGTGCCAGAGCTACAAATATAGATAGAAAACGGATATAGAAAATACGCATAACCGTTATCGTAGCTCATGAGAGACATTTTCGTTTATAGCAATTTGCCACGAGATGCTTTAGTATCGGTCTGGAAACGCTAAGATCCTTGCATCGAGCGTATTGCATCGTGGTATATAGTGTTTGCAGGAACAGAAGATCGGATAATTGCGTCAGACGAAACAGGGGACAACTCAACTTTAGTATGTTAGCCAGCGTCTATCTCACTGGAGATTCACTTAATGCCCACCAGGTATTGGGCGATCTTGCCGGTCCTGACTGGCGGTCTTCGGCGGTACAAAAGCTGGAAAACTATGGCCTGCGCGTTGTCAATCCGCTCGAACTGGCATGGAACATGGAGACCGGTGCGACTATAGACATAAGCGATTCCGCCAACAAGAAGGTGCGGCGCGCCCTGGACCTGATCGACGAGTGCGATGCCCTACTCGCGAACATCGAACGGTCGAGCTACGGCACAGCCATGGAGATGTTCTACGCCTACCGACGTGGCAAGATGGTTACGGTCATCGGTCCATCGCCTTACAGCCCCTGGGTCGTGTCGCACTCCCAGGCTCGCTTCAACGACATGGAGCGAGCAGTCAACTATTTGATCGATAAGCATCCTCATGCCGCCCCTCTTAACTGGGCACTGCATTATGAGGCTCAACTGTCCGAACGTTACGAGCAAATGCCTCCTGCCGGCGAGCCCGACTACAAGTTTCTCGGTGGTAGTTTGCCGGTCCTAGTAGTCGCTCCGCATGCCACAGCGTACTGGAGAGAAGGGGAGTTCAAAGGACAAGACTCATTCACAGGCTCTCTAGCCTCGATATGCAATCGCCTGGCGCTCTGTCATTCGATGCTCACCACCTACTGTTGCGCAGCGGATCCATGTTGGTATCTGGAAACGCCGTTTCGTCGAGCCCTCACGGATATCGTCAAAGCAGGTAAAGTAGGTCTTGTCGTCATGATTCTCGGGAGCAACTGGGAAGAAGCGCCTGGTCTTCAGGTCTCGACCTACGGTCCGACGGAAGAAGCATGCTATCCCTACATCAACTTGCTCACAGAGAGACTATCCAAGCTAGAACCAGTTGTTCCCGGCAGTTTCGATCATCCGGTCAGACCCCTTGCACTGTTTATCGCTGAGGTCTTAGGAATTCCTACAATAATCGTGCGGTTGCACAAGAGATACAGGATGCCGCGCTTACAGCCGCAACCATTCTCAGCAGTGGCAACGCTGTTATCGGAATTCGTTAGCAAAACTGGTGTAGAGCTGGCTCGGAGTCAATCGTAGCAATGACCGGCGAGTTAGTGGCATTCGTGACCTGTCCACCAGACAAAGCGGAGTCGCTCGCCGTCCAGATCGTCGAGAGCAAACTTGCCGCCTGCGTCAACATCGTCCCTGGTATCACTTCGGTCTATCTCTGGGAAGGTGAGCTCAACAAAGACGGCGAGTCATTATTGATCATGAAGACCAACAAGTCTGTCTACGACAAATTCGAATCGAAAATAAAATCGCTTCATCCGTATGAAGTTCCAGAAATTCTTTGTCTTCCAATCGAGTCAGGCAGTCGTGCCTATCTAGATTGGCTCAACAAGTGTTTGGTTTGAGCAAGGAGTGCGCATTGGCTGACGACACAACAATTGTCGATGTATTCTGGCGAAGGGTAGTCGAAAACCCTCAGCGAACGGCCGTAATGTATAAAGTCGATGGCAAATACCGCTCAGTGAGCTGGTCTGAGCATGGCGATATAGTCGAGCGACTATCAGCGGCATTGATCAAGTATGGTGTCGCCGCCGGCACCAAAATCGGCATCCTTTCGCAGAACAGACCACACTGGACCTGGGCCGATCTCGGCATTCTATCTGTTGGAGCCGTTACCGTACCTGTCTATCCAACGCTAGGCGGAACAGAGGTTTCCTTCGTCATCGATAATAGCGACGTCGAAGTTCTCTTCGTCGAAAATGCTCGCCAACTGGAGAAGCTGGCCAGTCCTGATGCGCCACGCCCGGAAAAGCTTCGGCTGGCAATCGTCATTGATGGAACCCCGGAAGTATCTGAGTCTTTAATCAAGATCATCTCCTGGGATCAATTTCTGGATCAAGGCAAGGAATACCTAGCCGGCAACGCCAACGAAGTAAAAGCGCGGCGCAAGATCGATGACGACGAAATCGCTACAATCGTCTACACCTCTGGTACGACCGGTCTTCCGAAAGGAGCCATGCTCAAGCACCGCAACATTTTTGCCGTACTAAAATCAATGAGCACCCTGGTCGACTTCAACGAACAGGATCTGGCCCTCTCATTTCTCCCTCTGGCGCACGTTTACGAACGGGTCGGCGGGCAGTTTCTCTCGATTTTCGTGGGCATACCATTCGCGTATGCGGAGTCGATGGAGCAGGTCGCCAACAATCTCCAGGAGCTGCATCCGACCGTTCTCAACGCAGTCCCAAGATTTTACGAAAAAGCCTATGCACGAGTTCAGGGACAGCTCAGACAAATGCCGCCTGCTCAGAAGGCTTTTGTGCGCTGGGCCATAGCCCTTGGCCAACGTGCCACCAAACAAAAAATCGAGTCGAAGGTGGACACGAGCATACTCGATCAACTCTACAAAGCAGAACTGAGAATCGCAGAACGACTAGTTTTTCGCAAGATACGAGAACGATTCGGTGGACGACTGCGGATGATGACATCTGGTGCGGCACCGTTGTCGAATGATGTTCATATATTCTTCGAGGCAATAGGCATGCCTATTGTAGAAGGATACGGACTAACCGAAACTTGCGCCCCACTGGCATGTAACAAACCATCCGACAATAAGTTTAAAACTGTTGGCAAACCACTTCCCGGTGTAGAGGTCAAGCTTTCCGAAGATGGCGAACTACTCGTCCGCGGTCCAATCGTATTTGCCGGATACTACAAGAATGAAGAGGCTACTCAGAAAGCCTTTGACGGAGAGTGGTTCAAAACTGGTGATATTGCGAAAATCGACGAGCAAGGCTATATCCAGATCACGGACCGCAAAAAGGACATAATCATCACCGCCGGCGGTAAGCACGTGGCTCCGCAGCACCTCGAAAGCCTGTTCAAGGATGAGCCACTGATCGCCCACGTAGTTGCCTATGGTGATAAACGCAAATACATTACGGCGCTAATTACGCTCAACACAGACGCACTGGAAGCATTCGCGAAGAGCAAATCGGTTTCCTACAAAGATTTGAAAGAGCTCACTCAGAATGCCACGGTAAGAAAAGAGGTTGAGCGGATTGTTCACGACAAAAATCAAAATATTGCTCGATTTCAGAGAATCAAGAAATTCGCTGTTCTGGACAAGGAATTGACAATCGAAGACAACGAACTGACTCCAACCCTCAAAGTCAGGCGAAAACAGGTGACAGAGAAGTTCTTAGGCATCCTGGATGCTCTATATGAGGCCGAAGATCTCGAGGCTCAGCAAGAACACGCCGAAGTTGAAGGCTGATTTTTTTTACAAAATATCACTGCTATTGGGCTGAATAGTCACAGAAAAGCCATAAAATTTCGCTACCATTCGCCTATATCTAAAGAGTAGATTAAAAAGCTCTTTACATTCGCTTGGCAACTGAATACAATACTGCTGCGGCAGTGTATCTGCCACCATATTCCCAGCCCGCTCCAGTTCCGGGACGACAGTCGTCATTCACTTACTACACAGAATGGAATCGCCACAACCACAGTCAGATTTATTTGGCTTGTCAGCCACGAGGGTTAAGTCGCATGTTTGATTCGATTGGACGAGGTTTTCGGCTCATTATGGCCAGCATTCGAATGGGCTGGCACGATAAGCGGCTCTTGGCGCCATCAATCGTCACCGTCATAAGCAATATCTTCTTTGCGATCCTGCTCTACCTACAAGCCAAGACGAGCTTCGGTGGCAAGTCTGAGGTCGCCTCCCAATTCATGGCGCAAGGCAAGAATCTGCTCAACGGCGCCGGCGGACCACATGGACTAGCAGGTGGTGCACAAGGCTTCGCAGGTCTCACCGGACTCAATGGACCGATGGACCCGACTGGTCTGGGCGGAAGCTCGGACAACGTCATGGCAGTGACAGGCATCCTCTGCGTATGGTGGCTGACCAACCGCTTTCTCGAAGGCGTCACCACAGCGCTGGTCTACAGTCACCTGACCGAAGGCCGCGGCTCTGGACGATTCGGAGCAGCAGCCAGCGCAGTATTCACCAGCCTGCCCGCGATTATCATGTTGGGTCTGGTCACGCTTATTGCCAAAAGAATTGCCGGATGGCTGAGAGGCAAACGCGACGCCGGAGGATTGTTCGGCTTCGGATTCAGCTTCCTGGCTGGAATTATTGAAGTCTTCTGGACTTTGGCCGGACACATGATTCTGCCCGCCATCGTCATCGAAGGTACATCTTTCTGGGGCGCCTTGAAGCGCGCCGATCGAATCGCACAGGGAAATCTTCTCACCATTGGTGTCGGTGAAGTCGGAGTCGATGTGATTTGCAAAATCACAAGTGGCATCGTGTACGGCATAGGACTGGGCGGATTCGGTCTGGCCTACTTCGCCCAGATGAGCCTTGCTTCGCCGATGATGGTGATAACCGGACTGGCATGGGCTTCGCTTGTGCTCGTCGTCACCGCACTATCGATATATATAAGATCAGCGTTCTACACCTGCCTGTACGTGTGGGCAATCACGGCTGAAGAAGTCGAGGAAGCGATGAGGGCAGAGATTGCACCACCGGCGCCACTAGCAGCAGCTCTGGCTCGTTAGCCACCACCTTTGGTGCTGGTCTCATCCCTTAACGACACACATATACAATAATGTTCTTAAAGCGGGCGGACGGATGGTGATGCATTTGTCGTAGTTAGCTGCGCGTTCGAATTGGCATTCCTGTGCATTCGACACAGACTCGCTGTCGAAGCAAAAAAAATCATTGGCTACTTGTGCGATGCTCGTAAGAGATGTGCAGACCACGTTGGAAGTGAGCGTTACCAGTGAGATTCGAGATCGTCGGTACAAAAATGTTCTCAAGAACTTATGATTAAAAAATAGTCCCGGAGACAGATGTTTGGAGCAAATCGAAAGATACAGAGGCAGTCTCTACGGGCTAGCAATAGGCGATGCCCTGGGTGCCCCACTTGAGTTTCAAGAGTATGGATCGTTCACTCCGGTAGAAGACATGCTTGGAGGCGGAGTCTTCAAGCTTCGACCGGGAGACTGGACAGATGACACGTCTATGGCTCTATGTCTTGCGGAGAGCCTGATTGAATGCCGCGGATTCAATCCTGTCGATCAAATGGAAAGATATCTGAGGTGGTATCACCAGGGATACCTTAGCAGTCAGGGCTGGTGTTTCGACATCGGCACTACTACGAGAAGAGCATTGCTGGCATTCCATGAAACCAGACAACCTTTCTCCGGATTGAGCCAGGACAGCGCATCCGGCAACGGTTCAATCATGCGACTGGCCCCCGTAGCACTGGCATTCGCGGGACAGCCGACACATGCACTTGATTTTGCGGCAGAAAGCTCGAAGACCACACACGCCAACAATCGCTGCATCGAAGCCTGTCGCTATCTGGCCGCGCTCATCGTGGGAGCGCTTCAGGAGCGGAGCAAAGAAGAGATACTCGCGCCCAAGTTTTCTCCTGTCAAAGACTACTGGATGCACCGTCCTTTTAAGACCGAAATCGAAGAGATTGCAATGGGCTCGTTTAAATCAAAAGAGCCACCAGAGATTCAAGGCTCAGGCTATGTTGTGAGAAGCCTGGAGGCTGCTATATGGGCGTTCTACAAAACTGACAATTTCAAGGATGGATGCCTACTCGCCGTAAATCTCGGTGACGACGCCGACACTACCGGCGCTGTGTTTGGTCAACTTGCCGGAGCTTTTTACGGTGAAGGACAACTTCCTGATAGCTGGCGTTCAAAACTGGCTCTCTTCCACTCAATCAAGCGCTACGCCGAACAGTTGTTCGCCCTATCCCTGACAATATAGACGCAATAACCAAGCGAATACAAATCAATAACGCATGGTCGAAGCCATAAACAATCCCAAAGAAGACGAAGAAACACACTAAGTATTCGGTCAAGTAGACGTAGACTCGCTGGCTTATCGTATTTGTTTACTCGCGGACGTTTTGTGTCTCGTTTTCGCGATTTGCTGGGCAGGTTCGAAAGTAGCTGCCTGGGTTCTTTCTGCTAATAGTCTCGAGAGGTATTAACAATGCTAGATAATTTTCCAGCGAGTTTTACATCGAAGTACTAATCCTATCTTCTGACGTCGTCGTTGAGCGAGCTCTTTTCAGAGATCTTGAGGAAACGGTCAGGGTCCTCTATTCACACGTCCAGCACTGTCCTCATCATTATCAGTAGTATACCTGCAGAAAAAAACGACTAGAGAGACTGCAAATTTGCTTCTGCTAGCCGGATCGATCATTTGCAGCTAATGTGCATGAAACTGCACTTTTGAACGAATTACTTACTGAGTAACTGACAGAAGATTTTTGGTGTAACCAGCCACTTGAGCGTTCCTGGCAGGGTAGGAGGTAAGTCGTGAACTTCCACACAACAGACGCCGGCTTTCTTGAATGGCAGAGTAAATTCATAGCCAGCGCCCACCATTGACTTAACTAGATCGCCTACATCAGGCTCGTGGCCGACAAGGAAGATCTCATTTGATTCAGAATATTTTTTGAGAAACTTGTAGACATTAGATGGCGTAACACCGGGACACAGAGAGTCGCTGGTCGTAAGCTCTCCGCCTAACTCGGAGTGGAGAATATCAGCGGTTTGCTTGGCTCTGGTTAGTGGACTGGCAACGATCACGTCAGGCTTTACGCCAATGCATTTCAGCCCGCGTGCCACCATTTTCGTCTCTTCGATGCCTTCGTCGGTTAATGGGCGCTCGGAATCTCTAGTTATTCCCCTCATCAGACCTTCAACGGCAATCCCATGCCTTACTAGATAGATCTTCATGTCAACCTCGTGAATCCAATTCGAGTTTCCAACAGCACTAAAGCGACCTGTAAGGATTGTGCCACCTGAGGTAATATTGAATCAATGAGCGACAAACCGAGAATAATTGGACTTGACATTGGCGACAAAAGAATTGGCATCGCCATCTCCGATCCGCTTGGCATTACTGCGGCTGGATTAGAGACAATTGAGCGCAGAAATTCGCGCGTCGATGTCGAAGTAGTAAAACAGATTGCTGAAAGACATGGCGCTACTCAAATCGTCGTTGGCCTGCCGCTTAACATGGATGGCAGCTCAGGCGATCAAGCGGACAGGATCAGGTCCTTTGCCAGCAAGCTCGCTCGAGAGACCGGTTTGCCTGTTGTTTATGAGGACGAACGCCTATCGACTGTATCCGCCATCCGCACGCTCACACTACAGGGCGTCGATACTGGACGGTCGCGAGATCTAGTCGATCGTCAGGCGGCCGCTATCATTCTTCAAAAATTTCTGGACAGACGAGAACCGCCACCGTCGGCCTAGCTTTTAAATTGAGACAGCGATTCTCGAAGCAAACGCCCGCTCAAAAGAGGCGCGAGCAGCGCTGGTTCAGCGGCGAGGCAACATTATCGTGAAGGTGGTGCCTCGACCTTCGTCGCTTGCTACTGCAATGTCACCCTGATGCGCATCGACGATCTGTTTGCAAAGATAAAGACCCAGTCCTGTGCCAACAGCTTGCCCCTTGCCACGTTCACTTCTCCAAAACTTTTCGAAAACTTTGTTGAGCTCGTTGTCGGCGATACCAATACCGGTGTCTTTCACATGCACCATCACCTGGTTGGGTGTTTCTTCTCCCCACACCCTGACGACACCACGACTGGCGGTAAACTTGATAGCGTTGTCGATAAGGTTGAGAACAACTCGTCGAATCGCAAGCGCATCAATCTGGACACCGCCGTGTCCGAGCGGCAAATTGAGTTCGAAGGCGATGTGTTTTTGCTCTGCCACCGCCATTAGTTCTCTTGCACATTCGCTCGACAGATCAAAGAGAGAAACGTGTTCGAATGCCAGATCAGGATCGCTGAAATCGTATCGATAGACTTCAATCAGATTTTGCACCATGCGCAACAGCCCCTGGTTGCTGCGTCTGACCATTTGCAAAACTTCGGATTGACTCTCGTCTACATCGCCCAAGGTGCCATTGATGATCAGCTCGAGCGTGCGATCGGCACCAATAAGTGGGGTCTTCAAATCATGGACCAAGGTGGCGATAAAATCTTCTCTTTGCTTATCTACGTTACTGCGCTCATCAACTTCCATCGTGCTGACGCAGACGCCAATAACCTGGTTCTTCTTGTCCTTGAGCGGCCAGGCAGCTAGATCCCAAAACTTTTCGGTCCTTGCCAGTTCCGTACCGAACACTACCTTCTGACCGCTTAACTGAACATTTTCATCTCTTTCCAAGACACCGATGAGAACATCGGCGGGAAGCGTACCGACAACCTCATAGAACGGCTTGCCGATCAGCTCCTCAATCTCCATTCCCAATTGATCTGCCACTGCACGCGAAGCTTTTGTAATCACAAAATCGCGATCGAGCTTCCATACACCGATAGGCGCATTCTCCATAGTGGTGCTCTGCTCCTGCCCTGACGCCACAGGAGCGATCGTGGCATATCCGCCTGACTCTATCGTGGGAAATGTCGCCGGACTGTCACCTACAACAGGATAGCCACCTGATGCTGCCAACTTAGCCACTACCGACGCCCCGATTCGGTGTTGCGTAGTACCAGATTCACTCGTATCGGTGCAACCACCGATGAAACCAAGGAAAGCGCCATCACTTCCGATTACGGGTGTGCCAGAGTCGAGAAAACGCCGGTACCTTTTATCGAAGCGGCGCATTCTATACTCGACGTGAAAACTCGAGCGGTCCTGAAGCGCGCGCTCGTGGACGGCTTGAAACTTTTGTCTGTCTTGCGGATGAATGTTCACAAGCCAGCCATCGTACAGGAGCGCATCGTAATTGATACCGGTAAACTCTATCCATTTGCGGTTAAAGAAATTCCTGGTGCCATCGACGCCGGACATCCACACCATCTGTGGTGCCGTATTCGCTAGCTGATTGATACGCTCAGCCATATCTACCAGCATCCTGTCCTTTTCGAGATTATCGGTCAGGTCGCGAAAATTCGCCATCACTCCAATTATGCTTCCCGAACGATTTCTGAGCGGAGAGTAATAGGGTTGATAAAATCGACGCTCACCCCTCGTGATTAAACTCTTCTTCTCACCAGCAAAAGATCGACCAACGACAGCAAGAGAGATTTCTCTTTCCAGTCCTTCAAAAGGCAACTCTTCTGTCGCTACCTTCCCTAGCACCTCTTGCCGCTTTCTTCCAAACATGCGCTCCATCGCATGATTCCATAGAAGTATTCGATTCTGCAGGTCCAGCGCGACGATACCATCAAAGCTATGAGTCAGTACGAAATCGCTGATTTGAGAGACCATCTGCACTGATGCGACCGCCCTTTCTGCGACTCGTCCAATCGTCCGCAAAACGGACTGCGGAGATAAGTCGTCAAAGAACAGTACATCGGCGGCGCCCAGGCGAATAATCTTCAGAGCCGAATCTTCGTCGGATAGCCGACTGATATAGACCACGCAGGTTCTCGGCGCCGTGCTGCGAATCCTTCCAATCGCCTGACCTGGGTCATCCGGGTCCGTCCCCTCGACCAGAATAACAACGTCTATATCGTCCTGACTCAAGCGAGTCAGGCATTCGCGCGGGGACTCGGTACGCTCCACCGATACGACAAATCCATCAAGGCATTTGCCCAATTTCGAAGCAAGGACTTCGTCTGCACCAGTAATTAAAAGCCTGATGTTGCTGTATTTGGTTGTTTCCAATCGCCAACCGCCCATATCGTCCATCAAGTGACTATATACACGGAGTTAAGCAAACTATATCGAGAAATTAAGGAGCTTATCTCAGCGATTAAAGACCGACAAGATCTCCGAAGCGAAAGTATTCATCAGCATTTGTCCGACGCTCATCATGGTTAATAACCTCTAAGCTGTCATGCGCCTCTCCCGAGCGAGACAATGTCGAGGTTTCTAAGTGCCAGGTGCGATATAATCATCCAGTGCATATTGCATGTTGAAAGAGCCAGACCCGTTTATCCTGGCTCCAGGAGACATTCCGGAGAATACTATGAGCCCGCTCTACATAGCACTGCTAATCCTCACGACCATACTGGCGCTTGCGCTGATAGCGCTTGTGTTGCTGCACGCTCCAAAAGGAGAAGGTATGGGCGGGATAGGCGGGAGCGCCACTCTTTTCCAGGGCAAACGCGGAGCTGAAGCCGGCATCGATCGAGTCACGTGGACGATCGCATTCTCGTTCTTGATCTGCTGCGGAATACTTGGCTTTGGTTTTGTTCGGTAAGGCGCCATGCCGTTTCAACTGCCGACCCAAGACGAAAAGCATCGCTACGTTCACGACCAGTTCGAGCGCATTGCCGCAAAGTATGATCTCGCCAACGACGTGATCAGCATGGGCATGCATCGCCTCTGGAAGAAACAAGCGGTCGATATTTTAATCGGCGGACCGAAAGGTCGACTGATGTCCGAGCAACGGCGTTCTGGCCAATATCTAGACGTATGCTGCGGCACAGGCGATCTTGCTCTCAGCATCGCGCGTCGATTAAATCCGAATGGCAAGGTAGTTGGATTGGATTTTTCCAACAAAATGCTTGAAGTCGCTCGAGCTCGATCGCAAAAATCTCCTCCACGCTCTGCCATCAGCTTCGAGCAAGGAGATGCGCAAGAGCTACCATTCGAAAAAAATACCTTCGATGGTGCAATAATCAGTTTTGGTTTGCGCAATCTGACGCATTTTGATCGCGGGCTGACGGAAATGGCGCGGGTAGTTAAGCCTGGAGGATTGGTCGTGAATCTCGATCTTGGCAAACCCAGTGGCGCATTATTCGAGCCGGCGTTCAAACTCTATTTCCGTCATTTTGTTCCTATCGTAGGAGCCGTACTGCAAAATGACAAAAAAGCATACACCTATCTACCCGAGTCAAAGAGCACATATCCGGATCCCGACGGTATTTCAAGGTTGTTCGAAGGGGCTGGACTCGAGCAGGTCCAACATATTCCCCTTTCTTCAGGAAGCGTCGCGCTTCACCTGGGAGTTGTTCAACGCTGACCGGTCCGCTAGTGAGATGGCACTATATTCGGTGCCTTCGACAAACAGGTGATCATGAGTCTAGAACAGCAAAATATTACGACAGCTCAGTCCAACGTGGCCCCGGCTCCGGCTCCGGAAGACAGCAGCTCAGTCGGACCCACTCGGACAAAGTCGCTAATGCTGATAGTCGGTGATCCTTCCGCCGATCGGCACATGGAAAGCATTTTAAAATTGGTAAAGCAGAGCGCGCCGGATCTCAAAATGTGGGGAGTGGGCGGGGAGCGCATGGAAGAAATAGGAGTCGAGCTACTTGCAGACTTGAAAGACTTTGCCGTTATCGGCTTTTTCGAGATTATCGAAAAAGTACCAAGAATTCTCAAAATGGGTCACACCATTCTCATGGAGATTGAAAAACGCAAGCCTGACGTGATTATGATGGTCGATTTCGGCGGGTTTAATCTCAAAATCGTGCCGAGGATTCGAAAAAAGTTTCCCGACCAAAAACTGCTCTATTTCATTTCGCCACAGATCTGGGCTTCTCGTCCCTGGCGCATAAAGACGATTGCTGCCAACGTATCAAAAATGTTGGTTATCTTTCCATTCGAAGAGCCTTTATACGCTAGCTACGGTGTACCTGCCCGTTTTGTCGGACATCCGCTCACTCTTCATATTCCCAATGACCAGGCGCTGTTGGACAAAGAGACTTTCACTCGCACTCACGAGCTCCGCGCGGATAAGCCTATCATCGCGGTTTTGCCGGGGTCTCGAAAGCAAGAGATCAAGACTTTGCTGCCCATTCTTCTGACCGCTATGGAAGAGCTTCTGACCGAACGACCCGATCTTCAATTCGCAGTCTCGAAAGCAAACAAAACTGTCTCAGAGCTTGTCGACAAGATTTACGAAAAGCACAAGATCAAAAAGCGTTTCTCGAAAAACGTCACATTCCTCGACGGAAGCGAAAACTATAATCTATTTAAGAATTCGGATCTTGTGTGGGCGAAGTCCGGCACGACCACTCTGGAGGTGGCGATGTTCGGAAAGCCGATGCTCATTATTTACCGTGGCGCCCTCCTCAGCTACTTTTTAGTAGTCCTGGTCCTGACTGTTAAGAACGTTGGATTACCTAACCTTCTTGCTGGCCGGACGCTCGTTCCTGAACTTTTACAACTGGATTGTAGACCCCAACAGCTCGTAAGATATACGAGCGATCTGCTCGATGTACCTGGACTTCGCAATGAAATCTCGGATGAGCTACTCAAACTTCGAGACCAACTCGGTCAGGGGAATTACGTCGAGAACTGCGCTCAGGAAATACTTGCTGCCCTCAATATCAACCCATGACTCCAGTCGAAACTCCCACAATCACTGAATCTAACAAGGGGCAGCTAGACCCCAACAACGGAAATGCGATTTTGAACCGATTGATGTCGGCAAAACATGCCGAGCTCTATGTCAGGCTACTGGGTTATATCAAGCCGTACATGACACCGTTCGTAATCGGTCTAGTGGCAGCGGTACCCTCCGGCGCTATGGACGGTATCATTGCATTTCTTGCTGGTCAGGGGCTTCAGAAAATCATCGTGGAAGGTAGACACTCGCTGGTGTATCTGGTTCCCGTCGGTGTACTTGTAGTGGCGCTGCTGCAGGGACTTTTCCGATTCCTTGAATCTTATTGCATCAGATATGTCGGCGCCGCCGCTATACGAGATCTGCGCAACGAGCTGTTCGAGCACCTCGAAAGTCAACCATTGCTGTTCTTCCTCAGACAATCGTCAGGCGTCTTGATCGGACGAATGTTCAACGACGTCGGGATTGTCGAGAATGCAATCTCGCAGACATTTCAGACCATGATAAGCAGAGTGATTACCCTGGTGTCACTATCGCTGGTGCTGATCCTGCAAAGCTTCTGGTTGAGCATCATCGCCATCTCAATATTGTCCTTGATCGTACTTCCCGTCTCTATTCTCGGAAAGCGCATTCGGAAATCTTCGAAGAGCGGTCAGGAGAATGTCGGGGCGCTCGTCTCAGTCCTTTCCGAGTCGATTCAAGGTGCCAGAATCGTCCAATCCTTCAATCTAGAAGAGTTTCAAGCCGACCGCTTCCGCGATACAAATCAGAATTTCTTGAACAATCAGGTAAAAGCGATCCGTGCCGAAGCTATGCTGTCACCTATCCTGGCAATGATTGGCGCGACCGGCATTGCTGCTGTAATTTGGGTGGCAGGCTATCAGGTGCTGCATCATCATATGACGCTCGGTGCATTGACCTCGTTCATCATCGCGCTGTTGCTGCTGTACTCTCCTATTAAAAACATCGGTCGCATCAACGGCGTTCTGCAGCCAGCTCTCGCTGCGGCAGAGCGCGTCTTCGAAATTCTAGATCAAAAATCGGATCTGAATGAGTCTCCAACCGCGGTACCACTCCAACCTGGTCCCCACAGAGTCGAATTTCGCAAAGTGTACTATCAGTATCCTGGTCAAACGACTCTTGTGCTAAAGGACATCAATTGCGCAATTAATCCAGGAACAATGGTCGCCCTGGTAGGTCTATCGGGCTCGGGCAAGTCGACCCTCGCCAACCTGGTACCTCGCTTCTTCGACCCCATATCCGGTACCATCCTGATAGACGGCAGACCGATCTCTGACTACACGTTCCACTCACTGCGCGGTGAGATTGCAGTGGTGACACAGGACAACTTCCTGTTCAACACGACGATCGCAGAGAATATCGCGATGGGTAGACTCGGTGCCAGCGATGCGGATATCATCGATGCCGCCAAAGCCGCGTACTGCCATGACTTCATCATGGAGCTGCCCGATGGATACAAAACCGAAATCGGAGAACGCGGAGTTCGTCTATCCGGTGGACAGCAACAGAGAGTCGCCATCGCACGAGCTATCCTTAAGGACGCCCCAATCTTGATACTCGATGAGGCGACCAGCTCCCTCGACAACGAATCCGAAGCGATTGTCCAGGAAGCGCTCAATAATTTGATGAAAGGCAGAACCGTCATAGTTATTGCTCACCGCCTTTCCACCGTAAGACATGCAGACGAGATTCTGGTTCTAGACAAAGGTTCCATTATCGAATCAGGCAGCCATGAAGAACTCGCCAAAAGAGATTCGACATACGCACGATTATTGCAAGCCCAATTCGAGCGACCTGTCTTGTCTTGAGCCTGAAAAAGAAGTGTTGCACTGATTTTTTCATGAGATCTAAACCGCTCTGTCGCGTTTTATAATTGCGACAATAAGTTCGACAATAACAGTGATGAGAGGTTGTCATGTCTCTTCAAGCAATCAAGGACGCGATCGCAGGCAAGAAAATGATCTGTCCCAAATGCGAAAATCCAATCCAGAGCTACGAAAAATACGCTGAGACCATTGACGCTGTGAGAGACGGCTTCAACATCTTAGAAGTTGATTCGCTCGGTGAGCGCGTCACTCTTATCTGCGGGAATGAAGGATGCGCATGGAAAGAGCGCACAGAATACCCGATGGAATTTATAGTCGAAGACTAAGCCCAAGGGTCGTCGAGGTGTCGATTGTAGGAACACGAAGATGCACGCATCGCCCTGGCGCATCGGTTCTGTTTCCACTATGGTGTGTTCGGTACGAGCCAACAGCGTTGTGACAGGTAAACTGCTCAAACAAGAAAAAGCGAACTCGGAATTCAACCAAATCGCCAGCATTCGGTGACTAAAGCACGAAGACTGGCGATTGATTTTGTTTCCAGGCTCACTCTAACAGTGTGTGCGAGCGTAGAAATGCCGATTTGCATTGCGATAAAAGCTTGCTTGTACGAGTCGAGGGAGCTTCTTTAAGTGCTCTGCCACTGAGCTACGGGACCGAACATGGTCCCGGCAGGATTCGAACCTGCGACCCCTCCGTAATCAGCGGTTGTATGCTCTTTCTGTGTGAGTACAAGCTACTATCAGATTAGCACGGGAGTCCATGCCCGTCAAGAATCTGATACCACATTTAATATCGTATTTGATACCACTTTCGAGGCGCAACAATGACCCGCATTCAATTGAATGCGAGGTTGATTACAGCTACGCGCGCCTTTACCCAAGGGGCTAGTGACGCGACGCATTGAATATGATGGTCACCTTTGGGTGCACCGGTGTCGTCATTACCACTTGCTGAATCGATGGTTGTTACTCCTCGGGACTGTCAAAATACGCGCCGGTAAGGCCCGTTGTTTTCATCCTATGCGAAGCACCGATGATTGTCAAAGCGACTGCCTAGAGGATTAACCTTGGTATGAATTCGTCCAGAGCACAGAGTTGAGTTGATACGTTCAAGCTCGAATCACAAGCACAGTTAAGGATTAAGACGTCCACGCCAGCTAGATCACGTGGTTTCGAGGATGATATATGAGAGAAAGCTCATATATCATCCTCTTTACTTCCTGTTTAATGCGGATTAAATTGACATAGAGATATTATCCTGGCTGAATTGGCAACAATTTCCTCATAGGTCGCGAGATGGCAAAATCGAAAAAGCCGCATGGAAAGAACAAGAAATCGTCCATTCCTCCAAAAGAAGTGGTTTCAGACGCGAACCCTGATGATGTTCCAGTGACCACATACGCTTCGGAATTCACGGACTCCGGTGTTCAGAGCAAAGTGCAGAGGGTTCTTCAGAATGCACTGCCAGCTTCCAGCAGAGCCTCTGGTGCGCACCAGGTGATTTTGGATTGCGACCTCGAGACAAGTGGAGTTCAGCCGATTGCGGCGTCATCGCACATCGCACAGAAAGAAGAGTCTGTATTTAAACCGTTAGAGGTGCCCACTCCAGTCACGCAGATCGAAGATACCGGTGCACAGAGAGCGCTTCGGCGCTGGATGCCGCCGCCCAAGAAAGTCACACCGACTGAGCCAGAGCTCGTGGCGGATACCCAGGAGAGTCGACCCGACTCGAAGTCATATGAATTTGCCGAACCAAGTTCCGCCGACCCCCTGAGGCAAGTCGCACAAATCGCACTGGAGCAGCCACTCTCGTCCGATGACCCAGATTTTGAATTCGACGACGAGGCTGAGCAACAGACAGGCATAGCCGCCGAGCTTCAGTCCCAAAGCGGGATTCATCAGACACACAACTCCTCCCAAGCTCGCTTTGAGAGCGGGATTCGGCAGGCATTCGCCTCATCACAAGTTCAATTCGACAGTGGAATTCGGCAGGCATTCGCCTTATCACAAGTTCAATTCGAAATTGGGATTCAGCAGGCACAAGCCTCATCACAGAGTCAATTCGAAAGCGCAATTCAAAAGGCACAGGCAGCATCACAGAGTCAATTCGACAGAGCAAATCGGCAGGCACACGCCTCTTCACAGTTTCAAAACGACGGCGGTACACAGCGACAAGCATACGACTCCGTTAAGTTATCGTCCGAGAGCGAACCGGCAAAGTCGATTGCCGACATACTCGACTCGGTTACCGCGAGAAGAAAGACGATGGCTCAGGAATTCGACATACCGAAGCTTGTTGCACATACAAGAGAAATAGCAATTGAAGTCGAAGATGAAAAAGATGACGAGCTGTCGAGCGCCATGATGTACTTCAGTGGCACAGCTGGAAAAAGCACTTATACGGCCGAGCTTCGCTTTCGCGCAGCATGCGCGTCAGAACGAGCAGCCGAATTTAATTCCGCGTTGAAGACCATGCAGGATGTCGTTCCTCAGAATGAAGCAAAGTGGAACCATATTGATGACTTCGCGCCACCACTGGAAGAGGAGCCAAGAATTCTACCCAGCGCGAAACTGAATATGCTAGATGTCATAGATTCAAGCTACAAGTCGATCTTCAGCGGTCCTGAAAATTTCTCTCCGCCGCGACAGATTGAAGTCGAAATCGATTACTCTCAACCTCAAAGCCGCCTTTTGCCACCGCAGACGGGGCTAAGCAGCGGATTAGGTACTGACACCAAAAGTGGTGGCAAATACTACAAGAATCGATGGTCGAAAAAATAGTAAACAAACTGTGTAATGTAGCGCATTAAACTCTATCGGTTATGCCTGTGCGGCAAATCGACTGTGATAAAATCTGCTCGCCATGGAATCACAGTGTCTCAGACACTTGAAAAGTAGCTGTCCAAAGAAGGTAGGTGTAGCATGGGTCACACGATCGAGGCCGCTAAAACAGGCAGAGCGAGTTGCCGTTCATGTAAGCAAACAATTGACAAGGGAACGCTCAGACTTGGAGAAGAAGTCGCCAATGCCTTTTCTCCGGGAGAAATGACTTTCCAATGGCACCACCTTCCCTGCGCCGCAGAAAAGAGACCGGCAGCTTTGAAACAGGCATTGGAGACTACCGATGTTGAAGTCACGGACAAGGAAGAGCTGCTGAAGACCATAGAGACAGCAGGCAAGAACGCCAAGCCGACCAGTTTTCCATATGCAGAGCATGCTCCTACAGGACGCGCCTCTTGCGCCTCTTGCAGCGAAAAGATTGACAAAGGCGATCTTCGCATTGCAGTAGAAACAGAAGTCGACACCGGCTCCTTCGCCAGAAAGGGCGCGGCATACCTGCATCCAGCCTGCGCTCCAGAACACACGGAACAAGATGGAATTGATCTTTTCGAGAAGGTCAAAGCCAACACACTCAATCTCGAAGACAGTGATTGGGAAGTTCTCGAAGAAGAGATGTGCGGCTAAACAATGCAATCTAATATGACAAAACTGCCGGCTCATCTGCATCTAGATAAGCTTCAGATTCCATACGAGGTGATGACATTCTCACCGGACATCGACAAAGGTGCGGCGTCCGTGGCTAATACACTAGGTTTTCGCGAAAGGCAAATGATCAAGACGCTGGTGTTTCAAACAGACAAAGGCGAATGCGCCCTGATAATGGTGGGCGGGGATCAGAATGTAGTTTCTGGATCTCGATGGCCAAGCCAGAGGTAGCGAAGGAAGTCACCGGGTACGTGATAGGCTCTATCCCACCATTTCATTGGCAGCCCGAGGGCTTTCGCGTTAGACGGGATGAACTCCGTGCTTCTTCTTCAAAGGCACCATCTCTTTGGTGGCATAGGCGGTGAATCGACCGATCAGTTCATTGCGCAAATTATGCGGAGTTACCATCTGGTCAACAACCATCTCGGCCGCCAACTTATAGATATCAACATCCTCGCGATACTCGTTACGTTTTTCCTCCACGTAGCGAGTGCGCTCTTCAGTGTCTTCGATTTCCATGATCTTGTTGTAGTAGACCGCGTTGACCGCTGCTTCAGGTCCCATGACCGCGATCCATGCGGTCGGCAAAGCGAGACAGGCATCCGGCTCGAATGCCGGTCCACACATTGCGTAGAGCCCAGCCCCGTATGCTTTTCTGACGACCACCGAAATTTTCGGCACATCGGCAGCGGACATCGCCGAGATCATCTTTGCACCGGCACGAATAATTCCGTCGCGCTCCACCTTCGTCCCGATCATAAAACCAGGGACATCAGCAAGGAAGAGAAGCGGAATGCTGAAAGCATCGCATAGATACATGAATCGGGCGCCCTTATCAGCAGAGTCGACGAACAGAACGCCGCCTTTGACCTTGGGCTGATTCGCGACAATGCCGACCGCTCTGCCGCCTATCCGAGCAAAGCCGGTAATCAGCTCAGGGGCGAAAAGCTTCTTCATTTCGAAGAATGAATCTTTGTCGATGATTCGGTCGATGACCTGCATCATATCAAAAGGAATATTTTCCTTCTCTGGAATAACATCCGCAATGCCCTTTTCGAACTCTTTTGGATCCAGGGATGGAACCGTGGCTGTTCTCTCGTTGCAGTTGATCGGCATAAAACTCAGGTACTTTTTGCAAAGCTCGATCGCTTCTTCCTCGGTCTGAACGAGCACATCGCCGCAGCCGCTAACGCTGCAATGCATTTTGGCACCGCCCATCTCTTCGAGCGTGACCTTCTCTCCGATGACCATCTCAGCCATTCGCGGCGAGCCTAGATACATGGAGGCTCGACCGTCGTTCATGATCACGATGTCGCAGAATGCCGGAATGTATGCACCGCCCGCGGCTGATGGTCCGAAGAGAAGGCAGACTTGGGGGATAAACCCAGACATCTGAACCTGGTTATAGAAAATCTTGCCTGCTCCGCGCCGACCGGGGAACATCTCGACTTGATCGGTGATGCGCGCCCCTGCCGAGTCGACTAGGTAGATTAGAGGAACGCGAAGTTTCATCGCAGTTTCCTGAATACGTATAATCTTTTCAACTGTTCTCCAGCCCCAGGAGCCAGCCTTCACGGTTGCATCATTGGCCATGAAGCAAACTGTTTTTCCCTGAATCTTACCGACGCCACATACAACGCCATCCGAAGGCAGGGTCTGGTCGAGTGCATTGGCAAAGGCGCCGTCTTCGACTTCGAATCCAGGATCAAGGAGCAAGCGTAACCGCTCGCGCGCAAATAATTTTTTGTCTTCTTTGAGCTTCTCATGGTACTTGGGGGCGCCACCAGAACGAATGCGCTCATGCTCTCTGTCCAGTTTTTCGTTCTTGCTCTCTGCGCGTTTTTCTTCCTTCAATTTAACTTCCATCCTGATTCACCTTGTTTCAGTTGTAGTTGATTGCTCAAGTGATTGCTTGGCATCCCATGCAGGCTGACCGAGTCACAACAGAGCGTAGGCATAGCGAGCCCCCGAGCCAAAAGCACTATAGGCTCACCTCGAGTCTACCGGCGCTTCCGCTCCCGTTAATCAAGCAATTCTACTAACTAGATTGGTTTTCGGCGGTTTTTCTACCAATTCATTTCAACAAGAATGCGAGAGATTTAATCGATATAATGAGCATTAACCAAACGAGGCGCAGCGGTGACCGTTAACAGCAGGCGGGATTTTCTCAAGAAAAGCGCAATATTACTGGCAGGTCTGGGTGGAGCCGCCCTGACTGAAGGCTGGTCGCCAGCCGAAGCAAAGTCGAAATACAAGCTTGGTGCCTGGACAGGCGACGATTTCACGATCGGACACCGACTCAGGGATGGAAAAATCCCCAAGCTGACTGACCGCGTGAATGAAACAGTAGATTTCGTGATACTTGGCGGCGGGTTGGCCGGACTGTCGTGCGCACATTACCTGACGGATACTAACTTTCTCTTGTTGGAGCAATACGAGGACCTCGGCGGTCATGCACGAGGAAGCTCATACAAAGGAATCAACTATTCCTACGGACCTTCGTTCCTCGCGGTTCTGGACGGTGCTATAGGCGACCTCGTTACTGATCTTGGATTGTCGCCAATCAAACTGGACGATTCGAAGAATGCCTGGTATCAGGATAAGCAGTGGATTCGCGGCACGCAAGGCACCGGCGACACCAATATCTACAAAGAATTCACCCGGCTAAAGGATGATTGGAAGACCTTTTTCGGAAAGTGGAATGGATTGTATCCGGACCTCACTAAGTTTCCGGAGCTGTTGAAATTGGATGAGCAACCGATGACGGATTGTTTTAAAAGCTACGATCCGACATTTGCCCAATTGATGGACAACTATCTGAGAGCGGCTCTGGGCGGTGGACTTGCGAGTGTTTCAACGCTGGCAGGCATCGCTACGATCGAAGATATTTTTGCTTCCACGTATGTTTTACCGGG